>JAAXUU010000253.1 GCA_013335845.1 Actinomycetota bacterium | reverse complement strand
GTTTCAAGGTCGCATTCTTCGCGGCCGCCATCGTGTGCAGCCCCATCATCTTGTGGCAGCTTCTCGCGTTCTTTCTTCCGGCGCTCAAGCCGAGTGAGCGCAAGTGGTTCCTTCCGACATTCGGAGTCGGAGTCGCTCTGTTCATTTTCGGAATGGTATTCTGCTACCTCATCATTTTAGACCCGGCGTTCGACTGGATGCTGTCGCAGACAGCGGATATCGCACAAGTGCTACCGGATGCAACCGAATACATCAAACTCATCATGCTATTCGAATTGGGATTCGGTATCGCATTCGAGTTGCCGTTGGTCGTGTTCTACCTCATCGTATTCAATATCGTTCCGTATAAGACATTCCGCAAATCGTGGCGTACCGTCTATATCATACTCATGGTCATCTGCGCTATGGTCACGCCCGACGCGTCACCGGTGACCATGGCCTTGATGTTCGGCGCTATGGCAGGTTTGTATGAAATATCGCTTCTTGTGTCCCGTATCGTCTTGCGCAAGAAGATCTCTATGCAGAACGACAAGCTTGCGGCTGATGAGATGGCCGAGAAAGCCGGTCTAAAGACAACCGAGAGTGCCACGGCACCTGCCAAGAAGAAGGCATAAGCGTCTGTGCATGAATTGGGCTTGATACAAAGCGTCATCGAATCGGTCGATGAATCCGCGAAAGCTGCGGGTGCAACCGCCGTACTTGAAATCCACCTGAAGGTGGGGGAGATGACCGAAGCGGTTGCCGAAGCACTCGAATTCGCGTTCGAGGCTTTGAGCGCGAACACGATATGCGAGGGTGCGAAACTCGACATCGCCTTCATTCAGCCCCGGTCTCATTGCTTGGCGTGTGACCACGAATATACGCATGATAGGTATCACATTTCCTGCCCCAAGTGTTCCTCGTTTTCGACCGAGCTTCTCTGTGGGCGAGAATTGTATATCGACTCCATCGAGGTTGATATCCCCGATGGCGATGAAGACGAGGAGACGGTATGCATATAGATTTGGCAAAACCGATTCTTGATAAGAATGAGAAGATCGCAGCAGAGAATCGCGCTTTATTCGACGAAAAGGGTATTTTCGTCTTGGACCTGATGGCGAGTCCCGGGTCCGGAAAGACAAGCGTGATCCTCGCGACTATCGAGGCTCTGCGAGACAAGTATTCCATCGCCGTTATCGAAGGTGATATCGCAAGTAGCGTCGACGCCGAGAAGATCAAGGCACACGGTATCCCCGCTGTACAGGTCAATACCGGTGGTGCATGCCATCTCGAGAGCGACATGGTGCGCCGCGCCGTCGAAGTCCTCGATTTGGATAACCTCGATCTCATCATCATCGAGAATGTGGGAAACCTTGTGTGCCCCACGGATTTCTATCTCGGCGAGAATATGAAGGTCATGATCCTCTCGGTACCGGAAGGACATGATAAACCCCTCAAATATCCCGGTGTCTTCCAGATATCAGAAGCTATCATCTTGAATAAGGTCGATACGATGCCGGTCTTCGATTTCGATGAGGGTGAATTCCGCAAGTCGGTCGGAGAACTGAATCCCAAGGCACCCATATTCCCCTTGGCGGCCACAAAGGGTTCCGGCGTCACCGAGTGGACGTCCTGGCTGTCTTCGCACATCGATGCCATGCCCTCTCGTCGGTAGGCGACCGGTGGCTTGCCGGTAGGTCTTCGCTGCATGTACGTAAGACGCCTTTCACGTATCGGCTCGCCGCCCCTCGGTGGACCGATACCTGTATTTCGGTGGGAAAAAAGGACATTTTGTGCGTATGGTGAATACACTATGACCTTTTCACCAGCGTCCTGTAATCTGTACTATCGCGCGCTATCGCGCGCAGGCTATGATTTGCCGTTGATCCGTTCAACCGGGGGTTTGTATTGAAACTAATAGTGACCGAGAAGAATATCGCAGCCCAGAAGCTTGCCGAGATATTGGCAACCGGCAAGCCGAAGGCCGACAAAGTGTACTCGACGCCCGTCTATCGCTTCACGCGTGATGGCGAGGATTGGGTCACCATCGGGCTCAAGGGTCATATCCTCGGCGTTGATTTCCCCGATACATTGGTATACAAGAAGGGCACGGGATGGAGGGGTGTCGACTCCGAAGGAGAGGTCATCCCCGCTTCGATCCCCGATTCCGTCGACAAGCCTCCGTTTACCAAGCGCAGGCCTTTCACGGCGGATGGTGTCGATTTGAAGCAGTGGGCGCTTCCCGCTTTGCCGTACCTCGTCTATGCCCCGCTCATCAAGACTCCTGCTGAAAAGGAGATCATCCGGTCACTCAAGAATCTTTCGACCAAAGCGGATGATATCGTGATCGCGACGGACTTCGATCGCGAGGGTGAACTTATCGGCTTCGATGCCCAATCCCTTATACGCGCAGTGAATAAAGACGTCCCGATCACGCGTGCGCGTTACTCCGCTATCACGAAAGAGGAGATCGCGCGCGCGTTTTCCGATTTGACTGCTGTTGATGAGAACCTCGCGCAGGCAGGCGAGTCCCGCCAATTCATCGATCTTATCTGGGGTGCTGCATTGACCCGCTACCTGACGATAGTCAAACGGACGGGCTTCGGTTCGGTTCGTAGCGCGGGTCGCGTACAAACTCCGACGCTTGCCCTTGTAGCCGCACGTGAACGTGAACGTATGGCTTTCAAGCCGGAGGATTACTGGGTCATCAAGGGTAATTTCAAGCATGAAACCGATACCTTCACGGCGAATCACGCTAAAGACCGATTCAAAGATGAGGCTGAAGCACTGCGTGTCATGGCACAGCTCGATGGTCGGACCGAAGGGCGTATCGACACGATCGTCAAGAAGTCGCGACAGGTTTCCGCGCCGACTCCCTTCAATACGACGAGCCTTCAGGCGGCTGCTGCAGCCGAGGGTATCTCTCCGGCGAGGACGATGCGTATCGCGGAAACCCTCTATATGAACGGTTTCACTTCGTACCCGCGCGTCGACAACACAGTCTATCCCGCTTCTCTCGATCTGAAAGCGACGCTCGCGATGCTCAAGGGTGTCCCGGCGTACGAACCCTTCGTTTCAAAGCTTCTGGCGAAGAAGGAACTTAAACCCACGCGCGGTAAGATGGAAACGACCGACCATCCACCTATCTATCCCACGGGAGTCGGCAATCCCGATTCCATGAAGCCCGAAGAGTGGAAACTCTACAACCTGATAGCGCGCCGATTCATG
>JAAXUU010000252.1 GCA_013335845.1 Actinomycetota bacterium | reverse complement strand
GTCGCTCGTCGCGGGTTGTATCGGCATAATAGTCAGGCGCAAGGATTTCGAGGCATCCGAGGAGATCGAATCGCTTACTTCGAAGAATGCGGCCTATTATTTCAACAACGTTCTGATGATCGCCTCTGCGGCGATTCTCGCGTATCTCACGATTTCAAGTGCGCTCCCTTCATGGCTTCCATTCGGAGGTAAGTCCTTGTCTGGGGGAACATATGATGCGATCGCCCGTCCTCTCGGTATCCTGTATTGCTTCATCATGGCCGTCTGTCCTCTGTTGGTGTGGGGTAGAACCGAGGGTAAGGAATTCCGGAGCCGCATCAAATGGCCGGCGATTTTCGCGGTGGCGATTTTCGCAGGTTTCCTCACCATCTTCGTCACGCAGCTCTATCCTATATACAACACGACGATTGCCGCCGGTGGTGTAGCCGCTTCGAATCTATCTGCCGATGGCCCCGCATGGTATTACAACGGTCTTGCGGTGGTGGCTTTGATGGTGGCCGCTGCGATTCTGTGCAACACCATATATCTCTTCGTCAAGGGCGTCTCGGCTCGCAGAAAGAACAAGGGCGAAAGCATTCCCCTTGCTTTGTTCAACATTTTCAAGAAGTCAAATGTCCAATCAGGCGGCTATGTCGCCCATCTGGGCATCGCTATCATATTGGTCGGTCTTATCGGATCGAGCATGTATGTATCTGAAACCGCAGTCAACATAGAAGACGAAGTCGGTGTCACCATCACCAACGAGCACTATGTTTTGGAGTACCAAGGCCTTGAATCGACCATGCTCGAGAATGGCAACCAGATCGACACCGCAACCTTCATCGTGTATGACGATAAAGGAAACGAGCTGGGCGAACTGAAGCCGAACCTCCAGTATGTCATGACGACCAATCAACAGAAATTGAATGCCGCTGTGATTTCCGAGCCGCTGCGCGATCTTTTCGTCGTCTACCAAGGTATCACGACAGATGGTATGCTGAGCATGGACGTCAAGGTCAACCCGCTGATCAGCTGGGTTTGGACAGGCTTTGCACTTTTGATGGTGGGTATAGCGATCGCGCTTATCCCCACGAAGAAGAAACCTCGGTTGGATGGGCAACAGGCGGATACTGAATGACAAACGGGGCACTTGACATACGCGATCTCACCAAGGTGTTCGGAACGCGCAAGGCGCTCGACCGCGTGACGTTCGAACTACCTGCCGGAGCGTTCCTTTCGATCTTCGGTCCGAACGGGGCGGGCAAGACGACCTTGCTGCGTACGCTTGCCACGCTATCCCGTCAAACGAGCGGATCAGCTGCGATCTGCGGTTTCGACCTCAAAGATGAACCGGATGAGATTCGCAAGCGCATCGGCCTCATAAGCCACAATTCGATGCTCTATCCCGACTTGAATGCATTCGAGAATCTGATGTTCTTCGCTTCTATGTACGGGGTCGAGAACCCTCGGGATAGGGTCTTGGAGCTTTTGCGCGCGGTCGAACTCGATCATCGACGCTACGATTTGGTGCGCACGTTCTCGCGCGGTATGACACAGCGTCTTTCTATTGCGCGCACCTTGCTCTCCGATCCCGAGATCATCTTCTTGGACGAACCCTATTCCGGCCTCGATCCCCATGCTGTCGAAATATTCGATTCCCTGATCGATTCCGTACGTCAAGGTCGTACCTTCGTCATGGTGAGCCACGACTTGGAAAAAGGGTTCTCGAAATGCACCCACGCGCTCGTTCTTGCGAAAGGTAAAGTCGTTTTATTCGATGAACGTGAGAACATCGCATTCGAGTCGTTCGCGAGCCTATATAAAAAGACCGTCGGAATGGGGGTCTCGTGATGACATCATCGAAACCCGGCGGAAAGGTAAGCACGTTTTCCCAGTATAAAGTACTTCTCGGAAAAGACCTGCGTATGGAATTCCGTACCAAGGAGATGCTCACGAGCATGGTGCTTTACGCATTGTTGGTTCTCACCGTGTATGGCGCCGCCGTCTCTCAGACGGATGATGGATTCAACATCGTGCAGATGGCCGGGGGTCTCTTATGGGCGGTTATCGTATTCACATCGCTTCTGGGGCTCAACCGTTCGTTCTCGCATGAGAAGGAGCAGGGTTGTCTCGAAGGGCTTCTCCTCGTACCCATGGATCGCGCGGTTATCTTCCTCGCGAAGATGACCTCGAATCTATTCTTCCTCCTGCTCGTCGAGGTGATAACGGTTCCCCTGTTCTATTTCTTTTTCCTAGCCGGTTCCCAGATCGCGCCGAGTGCGTGGCTGATGCTCGGGCCGATCCTTGTCGGTACGATCGGTGTCGCCGGTGTCGGTACCTTGCTTGCAACCATGACGGTCAATACGCGAGGGAAAGATGTCGTTTTGGCGATTCTGTTCATCCCCTTGATTTTCCCTCTGCTCTATTCCTGCGTTGCCGCGACCTCGGTTGTCATCACCGGCTCGCCGGATTATATGACGACCTACTGGCGCTCGCTTGCGCTCGCCGGCGGTTACGACAGTCACGCAGCTTTCGCCCGGGCTTTCAAACAGCAGTTCGGTTACAGCCCGAGTGAGTTTCGTCAGCTTGGCTGCAGTGTGACAACTCAAATTCTTAGAAAAGGATATTTCCCATGAAAATCAAACTTACCAGTGTATCCATAGAAGACTACGACAAGGCTTTGAAGTTTTATACAGAGGTTTTAGGATTTGTGCAAAAGCGGGATATCCCCCTCGGAGATGGTGCCCGCTGGATAACTGTTGTCTCGCCGGAGGAACCTGATTGCACCGAGTTACTGCTTGAACCAAATGCCAGTTATCCTGCCATGAAAACGCTGAAGGAGTCGCTCGTCAACGGGCTCTACCTGTCGGGCCAGGGAGCCCCCGGGTTCTACGCGCCCGAGGGCACCGACCCGAGCGCCGACCTGACCGGCTGGGCCTATGTCCCTCGACCGGGAACCGTGGCGGTGGACCCGCTGCTGGGCCGCATTGCCTTTCCCAGAGGCCAGCGTCCCCTGGAGGGCGTGTGGGTCTCGTACCAGTATGGCTTTAGCGCCGACATGGGCGGTGGTGAGTACAACCGCCCGCTGCGGCAGCCCGCCGGAGCACAAGTGTATCACGTGGGCCCAGACGGGTATGCCGCCATCAGCGCGGCCCTGGCCCAATGGTACGCCGACCAGCCAAAGGATGCCGTGATCGAGCTTGACAAGAGCGGGGTATATGGGGGGCAACTGAGCGTCCC
>JAAXUU010000251.1 GCA_013335845.1 Actinomycetota bacterium | reverse complement strand
CACCGCGGTATTCGTTATTGTGTGCGTATTCCTATCGAATACCTTGTCCCATCCAACGAACGAATAGTCATACTCATCAGTAGCTACCCGAACGGGGTTCTCGGGGACCACGACTTCCTCGCCGTAACCGATGTGCTGCGTCGAAATTGGGGTCCCGTTGTAGTCCTCATAGATAACCGTATAGTCATAGATGGTCGCCACTGTGGAAGCGGCGTGATTTCCGTCTGTCGTTGCGACGGAGATCGTCGTGGTCCCTACGGACTTCCCGGTGATCATGTGCTGTGCAGACACTCCGGTTGAAAGCTCTGCGACATCCGTGTCCGAACTGCTGCATGTGTAGGTTCGCAACCACGCCGCGGCAGGTAGTATCATCACAGGGAGAAGCTCCGTTCGGCCACGCAGGTACTCCATATCGTCCAATGCTATCGAATCGACATGCGGGCCAACCGTGAACGTGCAGGATGTGGATATGGCATTGACCGTCCTTGCTGTTATGGTCGTTGTTCCGAGGGATACGCCGGTCACAAGACCGGTCGAGTCCACCGTGGCCACACTCGGATTGCTTGACGACCAGGTTACCGTATCGGTAAGACCATTGAGCATCCCTCGCGTCGTGAGCGAATATGCAAGTCGATAAGTCCCCCCGACGAACGCCCCCGCCCCGTTTGCATTTGTGATCGTCACGCCATTCGGATACATATAATAGGGATTGTTCGGATTAGGATCGGTTGGGTCCCAAGCCCTATCATTGATCGCGTAGTTGATATAGGGTGACGCCGGTTTTCCCAAAGGGTCATTTGCGGCGGTGCCGTAGAATATATAAAACCATGTGCCTGAAGGACAATTATCATAGACCCATTTTGCGTTTTCAGTGTTAGTTCGGATACACCCCGCCGAGACTGCCGTACCAAGAGCATTGAAATAACGCGCGACCATCTGACTCCCGGTTGGAGACCAATAAGGAACCGAGTGGAAAAGGAAGCTCCCGGTCACACGAGTGACGTACTGACAGTACGTCCCACCGATCATGTCTCTCCAGATATATTTATCGGAGCTTTTGAACCATCCTTCAGGTGTGTTCCCCGTGGCCCCCGTCGAAACCGTCATAGCGCGCACCGGGTAACCATTATCATCGTAGACCGTTGCAACCTGTGTGCCCTTGTTCACTTTGATGACGTACGCCCACGCTTCCTCACAGGGCGCGGCGAAAAACATCACCGCAGCACACACCAAGGCGATGAAGCCCGCTATGAGGACCCTCTGAGATCCTGCATGTTCTCTCGTGTTCAGCGGCGCATCCATGATCACTGTTCTCCCTTTATAGTCTTACTCTCACAAGTGAACATGAAGAATATATCATAAAGCACCAGCTCGACTACGGATAAACCGGATTTTACAGTAAGCGCGGAATAGAAAACGACCGCCATTCAGGCGATCGTTTCAGATAACACGCATCGATTTCGTATCTCAGTATCGTATCCCAGTATCGTATCTCACTAATCGGATGTTCCGGTTATGCGATATGGGCTTTCTTGGCAATTTCGCAAAGAGTGGTGAATGCAGCGGGATCGCTGATTGCCATCTCGGAAAGCACTTTACGATCGAGCGTTATACCGGTCTTCTTGAGACCGTTCATGAATACCGAATAGCTCATGCCGTTGATACGAGCGGCGGCATTGATACGGGTGATCCAGAGACGGCGGATCTCACGCTTCTTATTGCGGCGGTCGCGATATGCATACTGAAGAGAATGCTGGACTTGCTCTTTAGCTGCACGATACGAACGGGACTTCGCACCGTAATATCCTTTTGCACGATTTAATACTGTACGACGCTTCTTGTTTGCAGAAACTGCGCGCTTTACGCGGGCCATAGTCAATCACTCCTAAATGTAAACGGGAACCAGATACGAACGGCCTCTAACCGATGCCGAGATTCTTCGAAACTACCTTTACATCGCTTTTCGCGACCAAACCTTCCTGACGGAAGCCGCGCTTACGCTTTGGAGTCTTCTTCTCGAGAATGTGGCTCTTGAAAGCTTTTCCACGCATAATCTTACCAGTCCGAGTCACGCGAAAACGCTTCGCCGAGCCCTTATGGGTTTTCATCTTTGGCATAGTTTTTCTCCAATCATTCCTTATCACAGCTCGATATATGAGCGGTAATTCCTACTCTTCATTACCTTCTTCGTCGGCAGCATCCGCACCGGTCTTCTTGGTGGAGCTGTGGGGAGCGATAAGCATGAACATATTGCGCCCCTCAAGCTTCGGTGGTACCTCGATAGTCGCCTGGTCGGTCATATCCTTGACGAGCTTCTCCAGGATGTCGAGGCCGATTTCAGGATGAGCCATCTCGCGTCCGCGGAACATGATGGTGACCTTGACTTTGGCCCCATCATTCAAGAAACGCAGGATATGCTTCTTCTTGGTTTCATAATCGCCCTTATCGATCTTGGGACGGAACTTCATTTCCTTGATCTCGATCTTGGTTTGATTCTTGCGCGCCAACTTGGCTTTTAAGGCTTGTTCGTATTTGAACTTACCATAATCCATGATGCGGCATACAGGGGGGTCTGCCGTCGGAGCAATCTCCACCAGATCGAACCCTTGCTCATCGGCAACGCGCTGAGCGTCTGAGATAGCGAAAATACCAAGCTGGCTACCATCGACACCGATAAGACGGCACTTCGAGATGGTAATCTCTTCATTAAGCCTTAGCTCTTGGCTGCTTATAGGAATCTCACCTCCATTTATGTGATTTCATCGAATCACGCTCATAAAAATACCCGCAGGCGAAAACCGGCGGGTGAATGCGAAACTCTCGTGAGTATCGAATTAACCAGACAGCAGCTTTCGCGCCGAAAGGTGGGGAGTTTCCTCCCTCTTGTTAACTAAAAGTCAACCTGCATAGTATAACGAGGCTACTGCATTTTAGCAAGTTTACACGGTGAACGGGCTTTATCTACGATGCGCTGCGGACCTCCGGTGCATCGTTTCGTCAGGTCCCGTCAAATGGTTCCATCTACGCTGCGGCGCAGAAAAGAACCGTCTGTTGTGATCAGCGACGTCCTATCCTCCCACGGACTACTCCGCAGTACTTTCGGCGATGGAGGGCTTAACTGCCGGGTTCGGAATGGGACCGGGTGTACCCCCTCCTCCATGGTCACTGAGCACAACAGGCGGTTCTCCTGTATGCAGCGTATGCGATTATCAAACCATCG
>JAAXUU010000250.1 GCA_013335845.1 Actinomycetota bacterium | reverse complement strand
GTTTCTACGCTTGTGCGAGCGGACTCTATATTTTTCAGTCGGTAAAACATACCGATGCATATCGTAGCCTTGCTCATGTCTTCTTGATTGCAGGTCTGGTAGCGCATTCGATAACGATCGGCGCCATCTCGGTGATCCATGGTGAGACGATCCTCGGTGGAGCGAACATCCTAATGCTGTCTTCATGGGCTCTTGTTTGCGTCTACGGGATTTTCGAAATTTGGAGCAAATCGCAAAGTTATGGTGCCTTCATTCTGCCCCTTGCACTTATAGTCATGCTCGTTTCATGGATGATAGGCTTGTTCGCGGTGGATTCGATATATGCCTTGGTGTACGCAAGCTGGTCGTACCTCATCCTTCATGTCGGATCGTTCATCGTGTCGGCAGCCTGTTTCTTCATAAGTGGTATCGCTTCGATAATGCTGCTCTACCAATCGCATTTGCTGAAGACGCACAAATCCGGACTCATGATGTCGAAGTTGCCCTCGATGTCTTCTCTGAAAAAGGTCACGCGAAGGGCAGTTCTCATCGGTTTGCCGATTTTCACCCTTGGTTTGGTGCTTGGCATAATCCATTCATTTACTATGGGCACCCTTGTCACTGTAAGTGCCGCGGGAACGATAACGTATTTTTCACCACGGATCATATTTTCATTGTGTATCTGGGTGCTTTACGTCGTCTACTTGGTTGCAGTGTATGGATTCAAATTAAGTTCACGGGTTCTATCCTGGATTTCTGTGGTAGGTGCTATAGGTTGTTTCGTCCTCATGTTCATGTCATCCCTGCTTCCAATGCTGAATGGATAAATCCGTATGTCACAAGAAATATACTCAACACCTAAATATCCGCTCTTCCTTGACCTTATGGATAGGGAAGTCGTAGTCGTCGGCGCCGGAAAAGTCGCAGAACGAAAGATCGCGACACTCCTTGAATACGGAGCGAATATCATGGTGATCGCACCCGTGGCAACCAAAGCGATCGAGGATTGGGATAAATCCGGAGAAATCCTATGGGTGAAGCGTCCCTACCAAGAAAACGATCTCGCCGGGGCATGTATGGTTATCTGTGCGGTCGGCATCCCGTCGGTCAACGAAGATGTCTTCAACGAGGCAACTGCAAACAATACCTTGATCAATGTTGTGGACGTGCCGCGGATGTGCAATTTCATCGTCCCGTCAGTCGTTCGTAGAGGCCCTTTGCAGATCGCCATTTCCACTTCAGGGGCTGCGCCCACGGTGGCGAAGCAGATTCGTCACGACTTGGAAGAACGATATCCGGATGTATGGACGGATTACATGCTGCTACTTGGGCAGATACGTTCTCTTGTGATGGCGAATGTGCCCGGCAGCGACATGCAGCGCAAACCGCTCTTCGAAGCGATAAGCAACTCTGACATTCTCGAGCGTCTTCGTGCGGGTGAATCCTTGAACGCCCGGGATATGTATAACGACATAGTCATTCCCTTGCTTGCGAGCGAAGCGAAGGGTGATACGGAGTGAGTCTTCTTGTAATGGGCTTAAGCCATAAAACGGCATCTGTCGACTTACGAGAAAAGCTTGCGTTTCCCGAACGCGTGCTACCCGAAGCGCTTTCCCATCTCTCCGATACCGGGGTAGTGGATGAAGCGGTGATTCTATCTACTTGCAACCGCACCGAAATCTACGTGGATATCGTTCAGCCTACCGGTGCTGATGAGGTGCTCGTCGGATTTCTGAAAGAGTTCCACAACCTCGATACCGATGATATAGCGGAGCTGAGAAGACATCTTTATATATTGCAAGGTGTCGAGATGGTCGAACACCTTTTCTCGGTTGTGTCATCTTTGGACTCCCTCGTGCTTGGGGAGGCACAAATACTTGCGCAGGTTAAAAACGGCTATGCTGTCGCATTCGACGCGGGATTCTGCGGAGTCGTCTTCAACCACCTGTTCCCCCAAGCGCTGGAAGTGGGTAAACGGGCTCATACCGAAACATCGATAGGAGCGAATTCGATCTCCGTCTCGACAACGGCGGTAAACTTGGCTCGGCGCGTTTTCGAAGACCTTGAACAACGTACGATCCTTGTGGTTGGAGCAGGCGAGATGGGTGAGTTAACCGCAAACTATCTTGTCGAGCAAGGTGTGAAGAAAGTAACCGTAACCAACCGTACGTTTTCGGCTGCAGTAGAACTTGCCGGTCGTATCGGAGGCGAGGCCGTGGAATTCAACGATCTCGTGGATTGCCTTGCGCGTACCGATATCGTCATTTCATCCACAGCCGCCACCGACTATGTGATAACAAAAAAACAAGTTGAGTTTGCTCGGCACCGTCGTCGTGGCCATTCATTGTTATTGATCGATATCGCTCTTCCGCGCGATATCGATCCTGCATGTAATGACCTTCCGGACGTGTATGTCTACGACCTCGACGCTTTCTCGTCGATGATCGACAGCAATATCTATGAGCGGGAACTCGAAGCAGCGAAGGTCAAGACCATAGTCGCTTCCGAAGTCGAAACGTTCTTCACCTGGATGCAGGAGAGAAAGGTCGCCCCGACGATCTCACATATGTATTCGAAGATGGAAACGATCTGTGACGGGGAAGTCGAACGCGCTTCGCGTATGCTTGCAAGCGCGAAAGGTGCTCCAATAACAGATGCCGAAAAGGAAGTGCTCAAGACGATTGCGCAAAGCGTCGGCAAGAAGTTATTACACGGCCCGACGGTCCGCTTACGCAAACAGGCGACCAATCCCGATGGGTATCGTTACACCGATGCCGCACGATTCCTGTTCGGTCTCGATGCGTATCCACTGGGGCGTTCGTGCCGAAGCTGCAAGGAAAAAAATATGTGTAAGAAAGACGAAGATGGAACCTGCTATCTAGCAAAGAAAGCAGGTCTTGCGAAATATCACAGGACTTCTCCCGAAGTAAAAGACGATTACGGTTATGCGACACCGGTTCCCTCGATTAAGGATACTGCCGATGAATAAGGTCATACTAGGTACACGGGGCAGTCAACTCGCCCTTTGGCAGGCTCATTATGTCGCCGGCTTGATCAGCGAGGCATCTCCCGGAACCGAGGTGGAGATCGAGGTCATAAAGACGACCGGGGATAAGATCCTTAATGTAGCTCTCTCGAAAATCGGCGATAAGGGTCTATTCACGAAAGAGCTCGAGGTCGCTCTTACGGAAGGCCGCGTCGACTTGTGCGTGCATTCCATGAAAGATGTACCTACGGTCCTACCCGAGG
>JAAXUU010000249.1 GCA_013335845.1 Actinomycetota bacterium | reverse complement strand
CCGAGATGCTGCGCACCGACCCCGGCCGCTTCCGCGCGCTCGTGGACCGCTCGCTCCGGCGCCACTATGAGCTGGTCCGCGCCCTGTCCGGGAAGGGCACCTACTTCTTCGACTACGGCAACAGCTTCCTCAAGGCCGTCTCCGACGCCGGGGTGCGGGAGGTCTGCCGCAACGGCGAGAACCCCCTCGACGGCTTCGTCTTCCAGTGGATTCCCGTCATCGTCTCGGTGGCCATCCTCTCCTTCGAAACGTTTGCGGACGGTGGCGAGAAACGTGACGTGGCGAAGGAAATCGCTACCGAATCTCGCGATGATGGCGATCGTGCCGAATGAAACTCCTCTATATCACATATATCGACACCAAGCAGAAGCCGACGAGCGGGTCGAGCGTCCGTGCTCTCAAAATGCTAGAAGCCTTCAGGGAGCTGGGTTGTGAGATCATGCTTCTTGAAGGATGGAACAGCAAGGATGGTCTCGAAGAGCGCAGAAGGAACGTACGTGCGATGCGCGAGAGGCTGAAAGAGGAGCGTCCGGATGCATGCTATGTCGAGGTGCCGTCGGGCCCACTCTTTTGTCGGGAGGATGTTCTCATCCTCAAAGAGCTAAGGGATAAAGGCATCCCTCTGTCCATTTTCTACGGGGACGCTTTTTGGAAATTCCCGGAGTTCGCCGGATCGGAAGCGATTGGTGGCCTGAAAAACCGCGTGAAGCAGAAGGTCGTCGCTTGCATGCAAAGGTATGACTGGGGCCTGTATCGCAAGGTTGCCACGAAGATATACTTTCCCAGTTCCACGATGGCGGAGCATTTCGATTTCGCGAGCAAAGGGGTTTCGTTTCCCGGTACCTTCTCCCATCCCCAGTACCCATCCGACAAGGGAAGCGATGTCCCGATGGCGGTCTATGTGGGTGGTGCAACCTATCGCTACGGCGCCCATCTGCTTCTCGATGCGTTCGATAGAGTCAACTCAGCGGGCGTGCGCGTACGTTTGACCTTTATCTGCCAAGACAGCGCGTGGCAGCAACTTCCGTTCGAATATCGCGCTTTCGAAGAGAAGGAGTGGCTTTTCAGGCTTTCCGCATCGGGTGATGAAGCGCTTGCCCCGCTGTATGCGAATGCCGATTTCGCCTGCCTTCCTCTTCGACGGAACATATACAACGATTTCGCTATGCCGATAAAACTATTCGAATACATCTCATACCGCAAGCCGATCATTGCAACAGATTGTATCGAGCAAGCGGCTTTCATCGCGGAGAACGGTATCGGCCTCGTCGCCCCCGACACGATAGAGGGGTATGCCGGGGCGATTCTGGGCTTTCTGGATTTAGGAGAGGCCGAGAAGGAAACCTTGAAGCGCAACCTGGATGCAAGCGCCGAAAGGAATACTTGGAGGCATCGGGCACAGGCGGTTCTCGACGATTTCAAAATCGACGAGCTCAAATCAGGTTAGCCGGCCTTTTACTTTTCCATTTACTTTTGTCAAACGCGTTTATTAGATGGAAATCATTTCGGGTATAAACGCTTGTTGTAAAATCTCAGTTCTGTTTATAAGGATAATCGGAGGAACAGATGAAGCAGCTCTTGCTGGATAAAATAGAGAAACGTGAGATCGTAGTCGGTGTCGTCGGTCTCGGTTACGTAGGCTTACCGTTGGCAGTCGAGAAGGCGAAAGCGGGATTCAAGACGATCGGTTTCGACGTCCAAGCCGAGAAGGTCGACTTGGTCAATGCCGGTAAGAATTACATCGGCGACGTCATCGACGATGATGTATCCGCACTTGTCGAATCCGGCATGCTGAAGGCGACGTCCGATTTCTCATTCATCGATCAAGTCGATTTCATCGCGATATGCGTCCCGACTCCTTTGGATGCGCATCAGCAACCCGATATCAGCTATGTCGAGTCTTCCACTAAATCCATCGCGCAGCATCTCACTGCGGGGACCATGGTGGTCCTCGAATCGACGACCTATCCCGGCACGACCGAGGAATTGGTCAAGCCTTTGCTCGAGGAAGGTTCCGGTCTGGTTTGCGGCGAGGATTTCTATCTCGGTTTCTCGCCGGAGCGCGTCGATCCCGGAAACGCCATCTATAAAACGAAGAACACACCCAAGGTCGTCGGTGCGATCGGCAAGGATGCGACCGAGGTCATCGCGGCGATGTACCGAGCTGTTCTCGAAGGCGACGTGATCGAGGTCTCCTCACCGGCGATCGCCGAAATGGAGAAGATCCTCGAGAACACCTATCGTAATGTCAACATCGGCTTGATAAACGAACTGGCTATCCTGTGCAACCGCATGGGTATCAATATCTGGGAAGTCGTAGACGCGGCGAAGTCCAAGCCCTACGGATTCCAGGCGTTCTATCCGGGCCCCGGTTTGGGTGGACACTGCATCCCCCTCGATCCCTATTATCTTTCGTGGAAGGCACGTGAGTACGGTTTCCACACTTCGATGATCGAATCTTCCATGATCGTCAATGACCGTATGCCCGAGTATTGCGTGGATCGCGCTTCGAAGATCCTGAACCGTCGCAAGATCGCGATCAACGGATCGCGGGTTCTGGTTCTCGGCGTCGCCTACAAGGGCGATATCGATGATTATCGTGAAAGCCCGGCCTTGCGCGTCATCGAGATACTCGAGGAAGAAGGAGCATCCGTGAGCTTTTTCGATCCTTGGGTACCCGAGTATCGCTACAAGGGCGAAACGGTTTTGGGACTCGAAGAGCTGACTCCCGAAGCCGTCAAAGAAGCGGATGTCGTCTTGGTTTGCGCGGCGCACACCAATGTCGATTATGGAATGGTACAGAAGAATGCCGTGGCGATATTCGATATGAAGAACGCCATGAAGGCTCTCGAAGATCGTGAGAACATTGAAATACTGTAACGGCGAAATGCTCGATGGAGGAATGCTATGAGATATGGACTTATCGGCTGCGGACGTATTTCGCCTAATCACATAACGGCTGCGCTCGGAAATAAACTCGAGATAGTCGGTATCTGCGATATCTTGCCGGAGGCTATGGAAGAAAAGGCGTGGAAATTCAATCTCCCCACGACCGTGGCGCGGTATGCGGATTATCTCGAAATGCTCGATGAGGCTAAGCCAGAGTTGGTTGCTATCTGCACCGAAAGCGGAAAGCATGCCCAAATCGCCATCGATTGTCTCGAACGTGGGGCTCACGTCATCATCGAGAAGCCCATCGCACTTTCCCTCGCGGACGCCGACTGCATTCTCGAAGCGGCT
>JAAXUU010000248.1 GCA_013335845.1 Actinomycetota bacterium | reverse complement strand
CTGAAGAACATCGGTGTTGCAAAACCTTTGCCCGAGCAAGTGGAGGCTCTTGCTCGTATGGCTGATGATTCCGGATGCGATGGCGTGGTATGCTCACCTCAAGAAGCAGATGTTTTGCGGGTTCTGCTGGGTGACGGCGCTGCAATCGTTACTCCGGGTATACGCCCGCAGGGAAGTGCCAAGGGAGACCAGTCGAGGATATCGACACCGAGTCAGGCCATCAAGGCGGGTGCTTCACACCTCGTGATCGGTCGACCTATCACCCAAGCTGTAGATCCGATTCTTGCATTTGAAACCATCGTACGTGAACTCGAGGAGGAGTTGTCATGAGCGAGCGATTGACTGATGAGCAGATTCTAGGTATGTTGAAGGACGTCGAAGCGATTCGCAGCGGGCATTTCGTCCTTACAAGCGGCCGCCATTCCGACACCTATATCCAGTGCGCGCGGGTCCTCGAGAATCCTGCTTTGACGAACGAACTCGCCGAGGAGGCGGTCCGTCGCCTTCCCGAAGGGACTCAGGTCGATCTCGTCGTCGCCCCCGCAGTCGGTGGTATCATCTTCGGATTTGCGGTAGCAAGTGCACTGAACGTCAATTTCCTATTCTCGGAGCGTGAAGCCGGCACGATGGTATTCCGTCGATCTTTCGCAATACCGACCGGTGCTCATGTACTGGTATGTGAAGATGTCGTCACTACGGGCGGTTCGGTTAAAGAGGTCTGCAGTCTCATCGAGCAGTCCGGCGGAACGGTCGTCGGTGTGGTTTCGATTATAGATCGTGGAGGTGAGCGTAAATTCTCCCATGATTTCTATCCTCTCCTTGAACTCATAACCGAAAGTTGGCCGGCTGAAGATTGTGAATTATGCAAGGCCGGAAATGAGCCGTATTCTCCCGGCAGTCGCCGTTTGAAGTAGTTTTTAGGAAAGCAAAACGGAGAAGTCAACGTTTCAATGAAATGCCCAGCTAATCTATAGCGGAATGTCTCCGCGCGGCGTAGAATGACAGCACTTAGTGGCCGCGCGCTGATGAACAGCGATTTGCGGGTGTGAAGAAGGAGGAGCCATGGCTTTACCAAATCTCACGGATGCCCAGCGCCGAGAAGCCCTCGAAAAAGCAACCGCTATGCGTCATGCTCGTGCCGAATTGCGCGATGCTATCAAGAGCGAACAAATCAGTTTAGCCGAAGTTCTCGACAAGGTGGATGATCCCGTCGTCGGCCGTTTCAAGGTCGTCACACTCATCGAGTCGCTACCAGGCTATGGAAAGGCGAAGGCCGCGAAGATCATGCAGGAACTCGATATATCCCCAAGCCGCCGCGTTCAAGGCCTCGGCTCCCGTCAACGTGAAGATCTGCTCAATCGACTCGGGAAAATCTAGCGCTTGTGATTAATTCGAATCTCAATACGCTTACCGGTGTCCGTCATGGCAATCTGTTTGTAATATCAGGTCCTTCGGGCGCCGGCAAGGGCACGTTGGTCGCTCGTATGACCGAGACGTTCGATGATGTATGGCGGTCGATATCTGCAACAACTCGCCCTCCTCGTGAGGGCGAGAACAATGGCGTGCATTATTATTTTTTGAGTGATGAGGAATTTTCCGATCTAATCGCCCAAGACGGTTTATTGGAATGGGCGACCGTGCACGGCAAACGGTATGGTACTCCGCGCACTGCCATAGAAGAGAAAATTGCTTCCGGAAAGCAGGTCATCCTTGAAATCGACCCGCAAGGGGCTTTCCAGGTTCGAGAGAAATTTCCCGAAGCCATCCTGATATTCATCGATCCTCCTTCATTGGAAGAACTCGAAAAGAGGCTTATCCACCGTGGCACAGAGGACGCCCAGCAGATACGTGCACGACTTGATGCTGCAAAAGTGGAGCTTTCTCAGATAAACGAGTATGATATTGTGGTGAAAAATGACGATCTTGACTTAGCAAGCAAACAGCTTGCTGATATCATTGATTTTTATGCGATTTCATGAGTAACATGAGTAACGAATGTTCCATTACGCTGTATGAAAAGGAATACAAATGTCTGTAGTCGAACCTAAGATCGATGCCTTGCTTGATCGCACCGAAAGCGACAAGTTTCTTCTTTGCTCTATCGCTTCGAAGCGCGCCCGTGATATCAATGACATGATGCGTGGGCAACGCGACCGTGCCGTCGCCCTCCAATCCGTCGATGAAATCATCAAACTTGCAGGTCGCAAGCCTCTTTCGTTGGCCATGGAGGAAATAGCACGCGGTGAAGTCTCCTATGATTTCGATTCCTTCCATCGCGACGGCTTCTAAGAGTACATGTCTTCTCGCGTTTGCCTGGTCCACTATCATGAAATTGGCCTAAAAGGTCGAAATCGTTATGCATTCGAACGGCGCTTGTCTGACAATCTGAAGGCAGCGCTCGTTTCATTTCCTATCGAGGATATCGTACGCATCTCGGGGTATATCCTCGTGACCTTCGCTGACGAGAACGTTACCGATGCAGTCGCGGCGGCGATCGCTGCTACACCCGGGGTCGTTCGCGTGTCAACTGGGTGGCGTTGCGGCCGCGAGTTCGACGAGCTATGCGCTCAGGCTGCCATAGCTCTTTTCGATAGCGGTCCTTTCGATACTTTCAGGGTTTCGTCTAAACGATCGAATACGGATTTCCCTCTCACTTCTTTGGAAGTCAACGTTCGGGTCGGTGCATATCTATGCGAACTTGTTCCTGATAAAAAGGTCAAGTTGAAAAATCCCGACACCGAGGTGCATATCACTATCGTTCAGGGTAGCGCATACGTATATTCCCGTAGTATCCACGGAGTCGGAGGTCTTCCTGTCGGAAGTGCCGGCCGTGTCGTGAGTCTGCTTTCTGCGGGAATAGACTCTCCTGTTGCAACATGGAAAATGATACGTCGAGGTGCTGTGGCAATTTGCGTACACTTTTCAGGGCGCCCCCAGACTTCCGATGCATCCGAGCACCTCGTGAGAGAGATCGTCGAGGCCCTACAACCTGCAGCGGGAATCGCGCGCCTCTATATCGTCGCCTTCGGGGATTATCAGAGGGAGATATCCCTTACCTGCCCGCCCGAACTTCGCGTGATCATGTATCGACGTCTCATGTTCTGCGTTGCGGAGCGTATCGCGGAAATCGAACATGCGGGTGCGTTGGTCACAGGGGAGTCACTCGGGCAGGTCGCAAGTCAAACGCTTGCAAATATACGCGCGACCGACGATGTGGCCGAGCTACCGGTATTCCGTCCG
>JAAXUU010000037.1 GCA_013335845.1 Actinomycetota bacterium | reverse complement strand
TCGAGTAATCTATCCTTTGCTGGTTGTGAAAACTGTTTTTCAACGCCGGTGCTACGTGCCGCGAATATAGGAAAGAGGATTGTCTAAGGTGTCGATTGATCTTGATGTTTTGAATGAGGCGCAAGCTAACGCGGTCCTGACCACAGAGGGACCGCTTCTTGTTCTTGCGGGAGCGGGAAGCGGTAAAACCCGCGTTCTCGCCTATCGTGTCGCCCATCTTGTGGAGGACCTGAGGGTTTCCCCTCACGAGATACTGGCTATCACGTTCACGAATAAAGCCGCACTTGAAATGCGCGAGCGAATAGCGTTGCTTATCGGGAATTCGGTTCGTGGGATGTGGATAGCGACATTCCATGCCATGTGCGTCCGAATTCTGCGGAGTAATGCGGATCGCTTGGGATATACACGCGATTTCACTATCTACGACGATGACGATTCAAAGCGTCTGGTCAAGGAAATCATGGATGGTCTTGGGTACGACCAGAAGATGTATCCCATCGCCGGCATCCGTTCGAAAATCTCCACGGCGAAGAACGAGCTGATTCCCGCATCTGAATTCGGTTCGAAGACGAACGGCAACCCTTTCTTGAAAGCATGCGCGCGCGTATACGAAGAACTTGAAAAGCGACTCCTGCGTGCCAACGCGATGGATTTCGACGATCTCCTCTTCAATACCTATAAACTATTTCGCGATCACGAAGACGTGCTCAGGGTGTACCAAGAGAGGTTCCGCTACGTTTTGGTCGACGAGTATCAGGATACGAACCACGCTCAATATATGCTCGTGAATATGATTGCCGCTCGGTATGAGAATGTCATGGTCGTCGGAGATGACGATCAGTCCATCTATTCGTGGCGTGGTGCCGACATACGAAACATCCTGGAGTTCGAGCGCGACTACAAGGATGTCAAAACGATCAAGCTCGAACAGAATTATCGTTCGACCAAGACCATCCTTTCGGCAGCGAATGCGGTGGTGGCTAACAACCCGAATCGTAAAGAGAAGACACTTTTCACCACGAAGGGCGAAGGCGAGAAGATATCCGCTTATCTTGCGGCAGACGAACGTGATGAGGGTCGCTGGATCGCGAGTGAAATCGAGCGTCTTCGTAAGGACAAGAAGTATAGCTACGATGACTTCGCGGTATTCTACCGAACAAACGCGCAATCACGTGTTCTTGAAGATATGATGCTTCGGGCCGGTATCCCGTACGTGATCGTAGGGGGAACGCGCTTCTTCGAACGTGCCGAGATCCGCGATGTGATGGCATATCTCAAGGTGACCGTCAATCCGGCGGACGACATGAGTGCCCAGCGTATCATCAATGTCCCGCGTCGTGGAATCGGCTCCGGTACTATCGAGAAAGTTGTGGATGAGGCGCGTGAGAGCAACTGCACGTTTCTCGAGGCGGTGGCTCGCGCGAGCTCAGATGCGAACTACCAGTCGCGCACACAGATCGCGCTCATCGGTTTCTTGGAAGTGCTTGAAGAGGCGCGCAACTACGAGGGTACATTACGCGACATCGTCGAGATGATCGTCGAGCGAAGCGGTCTTATCGCCGCTCTCGAGGCGACGCGCACCGAAGAGGCGGAAGGCCGAATCCAGAACATAAAGGAATTCTTCGGTGTCACCCAGGAGTTCGACGAATCGCACGATGAAGCGGAATCCGACACACCCAAGACGGCCATCGAAAACCTCGGGGCTTTCATGGAATGGGTCGCATTGCGAAGTGATCTCGATTCTCTCAGTGAC
Organism: Actinomycetota bacterium; assembly: GCA_013335845.1. Lineage (GTDB taxonomy): Bacteria > Actinomycetota > Coriobacteriia > Coriobacteriales > RUG844 > JAAXUU01. The sequence goes on along the minus strand of JAAXUU010000037.1, from coordinate 7,226 downwards.
GATGGTAGTGCGGTTACACTTATGACGGTGCATAGCGCGAAAGGCTTGGAGTTCCCTGTTGTATTCGCCGCTGGATTCGAGGAGGGTATTTTCCCTCACTCCAATTCATCCCGTGATGAGAAGGGACTTGAGGAGGAACGGCGACTCGCATATGTCGCCATTACACGCGCACGTGAACTTCTCTACCTCACCTATGCGCAGAAACGTTCCCTCTACGGCATGACCACCACTAATCCATGCTCGCGTTTCATGGGTGAGATTCCTTCCGAGATGCTCAAGCATTGCGGAATAGGTTCACAGGGTCTTTCGGGTACGGGTTATGCCAAGCGCGGAGACCGGAATAGCACCTACGGAAGCGGTCAGGGCGGGGAGATGCCCAGTGGACGTACGTTCGGTAGTGGTTCGGGTTCCGGCTTCGCGTCGCGTACGGGTTCGCAAGCGGCATCGGGCGCACAGGAACATTTCGCTGTCGGCGATAAAGTCGATCACAAGACGTTCGGTCGTGGTATCGTAAGCGACATATCAGGTGACACCCTCTTTATCACATTCGCGAAAATCGGTACGAAGAAGCTGCTCAAAGGGTATGCTCCGATTGTCAAGATCAATTAATACGACTAAGCAGTACTCCGGAAGAACGCTCGCAGGAGAGGAACAGATATGAGTCCTGTCATCGTGGTGGGGCATAGGAATCCCGATAACGACTCAGTGGTGTCGGCTTATGCCTATGCGTATCTCAAGGGGCTTATCGACCCCGAGAAGGAATACATCCCGGCACGTCTCGGTCCTATGCCGAAGGAGACACTTCGTTTGTTCGATCAACTGGGAATCGAAGCGCCTATCGAGATTCCCCATGTGCACAATCGCGTGTGCGATGCCATGTCGTCTCCTGTCATAAGTGTGACTCTCGATACCACGATGCTGGAAGCGGGACGTACCATACGGGAGCGCGGAATACGCGCATTGGTGGCGGTTAACGAAGAGGGAAAGTACGCCGGGATCTTATCGTCGCGAAAACTCGCAGAGCTCTATGTGGCCGAGACGGAGGTGGCGGGATTCACCGACGCTCCGGTCAAGATAAAGAATCTGCTGAAATCGATCGATGGGACTATCGAAGTCGGCGATGAGGAGACTGAACTTACCGGGCATCTCCTTGTCGGTGCCAGTGAGCCCGAGACCGCCGTCACGATGATCGCTCCCGGTGACACCATCATCCTAGGCGACCGCAAGCGCACGCCCTTACTCGCTCTGGAAGCGGGAGTCGCATGCATACTGTTCACCTGTGGCGCGAAACCGACTCCCGAAGTCGTCGAACTCGCACGGGCAAAGGGTGCATCACTCCTCTTGTCCCGGCATGATACCTATGCAACTACGCGTTTCGCTTCTCTTGCACAATCGGTGTCCGAGCATATCGAGACCGATTGTGTCACGTTCACAGCGCAAGATCTCCTTGCCGAGGCGACCGAGGATCTGCTTGCCAGTCCCCATCGCGAAGCGGTGGTTTTGGACAGTGAAGGTTTCCCTATCGGGATCATAACCCGCAGCGATATCGCACGCTCGGTCAAGCGCAGTGTCATTCTCGTCGACCATAATGAGACTTCCCAGGCAGCGCCCGGAATCGAAGAAGCGACCGTGAGGGAGATACTGGATCACCATCGAGTCGGCGATATACAGACGAGCGGGCCGATCGTGTTCTTGAATCTTCCACTGGGATCCACTGCGACGATCGTCGCGCAGCAATACGAAACCGCGGGTGTCGAGATTCCGAAAAAGATAGCCGTACTTCTACTTTCCGCTATCATGACCGATACGGTGCTTCTGAAATCGCCGACCGCTACGGCTGTAGATCGCGCAATGGCGGTAAAACTCGGAGCTATTATCGAGCGCGATCCCATTGAGTTCGGTATGGAGGTGTTCCGTTCACGCGGCGGAGACGAGGATTTGCGAATCGACGATATCGTCGGTCGTGATTCGAAGGAATTCCATTTCGGAGATACCGTCATGGCGATCGCTCAGTATGAGACGGTCGATTCGAAGGCGATTCTCGCACGCGAAGATGAGTTGGTCGCACGTATGGAAGAAGTGCGAGCAGCGCATGGTTATGACACCTTGCTCTTGCTTGTGACCGATGTCATCGTCGAGGGCTCCCAATTCATATGCGTGGGAAAGACGCGCCTTGTCGCGCGTGCTTTCGACATCTCCTTCGACGAAGGCAGCGTCTGGGTCCCGGGGATACTCTCCAGAAAGAAGCAGGTGGTCGGGCGCCTTATCGAGAGCGGCGCTTAGGGTTATGGGTAAGCAGGAGAAGCGATACTTCATCACTGCAACTCTTTGCGCGCTTGCATTCATCATCGTATGCGTATCGATTGCTTCAGGTGCGCTTTGGGTGCAAGTCTTCGATGACGCCGTTACGAATGTTGTATATTCTTGGCACACTGCACAAATCACTCCTATAGTGAGCGTTTTCACTCATATCGGGGGTGTGGCGGCAAGCGTTTCGATAGCGGTCGTCGTAGCAATCGTTCTGTACGCAAGTAAACAATGGGGCGATTTGAAGTATTTCCTGGCGACGTTTCTAAGTGGTCAGGCGGTACTTTGGGGAATCAAATACGCATGTTCCCGTGTGCGACCAACTGCGAACCTCATTACGCTGCCAAGTGATCCTTCGTTTCCTTCAGGTCATTCATTCACGAATTCCATACTGTGCGCCTTTATCGTACTGTTTCTCTGCGACTACTTCTCGCGTACGTATTCCCGTACGTTCAAGTCCGTCGTCATCCCGGTCGCCCTACTCCTCGTCGTGGGCATCGGCCTTTCCAGGGTCTACCTCGGCGTTCACTGGCCTAGTGATGTGCTGGGCGCATGGCTTTTAGCGTCCTGCGTATTCTGCGCAGGCTCAGGTATACATGCGATGCGTCGGCGAAGGACGGAAGGCGTACAAGCTACCGTATGCGAGGGCGCATAGATCGTGCGCGTGTCGCGCCACCTATGATGGGGCGATTTCCTGTGCAACCGCACGTGATATGAGGTCGCTCACTTTATCGCCGGGCATACTGCCGCGTTCGATGGTGACGCAGATGCTACCCGTCAATCCACCGAGAGTGCTACCCGAATATTGCACGGAGACAGGTGAGAGTATCGTACCTTCGTCAGCCAGTGCTTTCGAACTCTTGGTGATGAGGGTTTCTGTGAGTGCCTCGAGGTTACTACCGTTTGCAACGAGGAAAGGAACCTTGACTGTCATAGTCGTATCGAGATGGGTAAGTGAATTCTTATTGATGATCGAGTTGGGGATGTAGTTCACATTCCCGTCGGAGTCGAGGAGGGTGGTGTGACGCCAGGTTATGTCTTGGACGAGCCCCTGCTTGCCCATGATCTCGACGCGCTCGCCCGGTTCAACAAGTCTGGCGAGCGAGAGCTGAAGACCCCCGATCAAATTGGAAAGCGTATCCTGGAATCCGAGTGATATCGCGATACCGGCAACCCCGAGAGCGGCGATAAGAGCACTTGCGTTTATGCCGAAGCACGTATCAAGGATGACACTCAATCCAAGACACCAGATAGCCGCACGTGTGATGTTCACGAAGATGCTGCTGGACGGGAGGGGATTCCCACCGTGGTTGAGGACGCGCTGTACAAGTTGCGTTGCAAGGTGGGCTAAGACGAGGGTTGCGATGAATACGATGATGAATATCAACGTATTCTCCAGCCACGGAGTGTTCTCGATAAAACTTTTCACTTGGTCCATGAGGTTCCTTTGATCATCGGTTCTACTGGGACGGAATCAGTGCTCCGCTAGGTATCCTAGCATTGCGATATGATGAGAATATGGGCAAGCGGAAATTTCGCCTTAAACGTTTCCGGCTGTAAGGTTCTTCTCGGACGGTTTCTCGCTCGAAAGTTTGATCCAGCAGAAGGTCCCGAGAGCTATCAAAGGGATACCGGCGACAAGACCGGTCGGCGCAGGTCCCAATAGGGGATTCGCCTGCGTGCCCACGGTCATGAAATATATTCCCAATCCCGCAATCGCATTGATCGCGCCATGACTCAAAGCTGCAGGCCAGATGCTGTCCGTCTTGAGGGTGAGATAGCATAGAAGCGATCCGGCGAAGATGCAGAAGACGCACATGGCTGCAATTCCCAGCACAGGGTAACCCCAGTAGTCGGTGCCGTAATTATGTCCGAGGTATATAATCGGAGCATGCCAGAGCCCCCAGATGAAACCGCTTGCGATCACCGCGGAGCGTTGCGATATGTGTTCGCAGAGAGAGGGGAACAGGAAACCGCGCCAGCCGGTTTCCTCGCCCACGGCGAAGATCATATTTATGAGTGGAGCGATGGTGAGCGCCGCAATGACCTAGGCGGTCATTATCAAAGGAACCATATCGTCCTGAAGCTGGCCGGTCGCTATCACGGGCGCCAATGCTTCCCTGAAGTAACCGAAGGTCGGGTCGAATCGGTCGGGGAATATCAAGAAATAGATCATGCAGCCGAGGAGAGTGAATATCGCAGGGGTGAGCCAAGCTACTATGTAGTATCGGATCCCTTTATCGAAGTTCGGCTTGAACTTCAAATCGATAGAGACGTGTTTCTTCAAAATCAGCTTGGTGAGCAAGGTTCCGATAAGAGGGAAGAACATACTTCCCGCAATGATGCCCTGCGCTACGATGGAACCGGAAAGGTCGGCAAGGTCTAGCGTAAGCACCATCAATCCCCAACATAACCAAGTCAGGCCGAAAGTTATCGCGAGGTAGATCGATATTTTTTTCATTTCAACCCTACGTTACCTTCCTAATCGTATCCCGATAGATGGATGCCATGGTTCCATCCGAGCGCATTGATTGTAAACCATTTCATGAACAACAGGTTTCGACATTTCTTCAGGACTTGCATCTTTCAGTGCGAGGACTCAAACTGATAGTCTCATACTACAATAAAAGCAGTGTTGTGAGGAGTTCGCCATGAGTGTTCTCGCCGGCTTTATTGTTCCGCATCCTCCTTTGATCGTGCCATCGGTCGGGCATGGAGAAGAGCGTAAGATCCAAGCGACGATCGACGCGTTCGAAGAGGTGGCTCGCCGCATCGCGGCGATTGCACCCGAAACTATCGTTCTTTCTTCCCCGCATACCACGCTCTATGGAGATTATTTCCACATTTCTCCGGGACTACGAGCGCAAGGGGATATGGGTAGCTTCGGGGCTCCGCAAGAAACCATAGAGATCGCCTATGACGCAGAATTCGTCGATGAGCTCAGCAATATAACTCAGCAACGCTCTGTTCCCGCCGGTACGGAAGGGGAGCGCGAGCCGATGCTCGATCATGCGACCTTCGTCCCCCTCTATTTCGTGAATAAGGAATACACCGACTATAAGCTGGTCCGGGTGGGGCTTTCGGGGATGTCACCACTTGAGCATTACGAAGTGGGTAGATGTATCGCGGATACCGCCGAGAAGCTCGGCCGACGCGTAGTCTTCATCGCAAGCGGCGACCTCTCACATAAACTCACGAAAACCGGTCCTTACGGATATGCACCCGAAGGCCCCGCGTTCGATCGCCAGTTGACCGCAGCCGCAGCCGATGCGGATTTCACGCGCATGCTCCTCTTCGATGAGGATTTCTGCGACAAAGCCGCAGAGTGTGGTTTGCGTTCGTTCCAGATCATGGCCGGTGCGTTGGATGGAAAAGCACTCGATTCGGAGTTGCTTTCATACGAAGGCCCTTTTGGTGTCGGCTACTGCGTCGCATCTTTCGAAGTCACGGGGACGGATGAAAGCAGGAAGTTCGCAGAGGTCCTAAGGGCAAGGGAGAGATTCGAGCTCGGTGCGACGAAGGAAAAGGAGGATGCCTATGTGCAGCTTGCCCGTTCAAGTCTTGAAACCTATATCAGGACCGGACAGCGTACGTCTATCCCCTTGGACGTTCCCTCCGATATGCTCACTACGACTGCCGGGGTATTCGTTTCGCTCAAAAAGCGCGGTCAACTGCGTGGGTGTATCGGTACTATCCAACCGACAACCTCCTGCGTTGCTGAGGAGATCCTGCGGAATGCGATATCAGCGGGGTGTGAGGATCCTCGGTTCTCTCCCGTGCGGGAACATGAACTTCCGGATTTGGTTTACAGCATCGATGTCCTCGGTCCGGCTGAGCCGGTTTCCTCTCCCGAAGAACTCGATGCCGAGCAATATGGCGTCATCGTGACAAACGGGAATCGGCGAGGCTTACTCTTGCCGAATCTCGAAGGTGTCGACACGGTCGCGCAGCAGATAGCTATCGCCAAGCAGAAGGCAGGTATCCGTTCGGACGAATACTGCGAACTTGAGCGTTTCAAGGTGGTGAGGCATACATGAAGACCCGTTGTGAGAATTGCCCGCATTATTGTATGATCGAAGAAGGACATCTGGGCAGATGCCATGCGCGAAAGAATGTGAACGGCACGATTATTTGCGATAACTATGGCAAAATAACGTCCATCGCTCTCGATCCCATCGAGAAGAAACCGCTCATGCGTTTCTACCCCGGGAGTATGATTCTCTCTATTGGGAGTTACGGGTGCAATCTCCGCTGCCCCTTCTGCCAGAACAGCGAAATCTCCCAGGCATATGAGGAGGATGTCGCATACACCTATATCTCACCCGAAGAACTTGTACGACGGGCGCACGAGCTGGAGCCGCAGGGAAATATCGGCATCGCGTATACGTATAACGAGCCGTTCATCTCATATGAGTATGTATTCGACTGTGCGAAACTCGCGCATGAGGAGGGTCTCAAGAATGTTCTCGTGACCAATGGAATGGTCTGCGAGGAACCTTTACGCGCTTTACTGCCGTATATCGATGCGATGAATATCGACCTCAAGGGTTTCACGCGGGAGTTCTACGACTTCGCGGGAGGAGATTTCGCAACAGTCAGGCGAACCATAGAGATCTCTGCGAAATCCTGTCATGTCGAAGTGACCACGCTTGTCATTCCCGGGAAAAACGACTCACCTGAAGAGATCGAGGAGCTTGCGAAATGGCTCGCGGGCATCGACCCTGAAATACCCTATCACCTCAGCCGCTTCTTCCCCGATTACAAGATGAGTGATGCGAAAGCGACTCCTATAAAGACGGTGTACGATCTAGCCGATGTCGCCCGCAAGCATTTGAAATATGTTTACACCGGAAATTGCTAGCAGAACCGGAAGAGAACCGAATGATCCCATACGGGTATGGGATGGGCGGATGTCCACG
>JAAXUU010000247.1 GCA_013335845.1 Actinomycetota bacterium | reverse complement strand
GGCTTGAAGAATTTTCACTGGCGGAAAAATAAAAACAGGTAGACGGCAACATCAAGCCATCTACCTGCATCATTTCATGGTGGGCGATGAGGGATTTGAACCCACGACTTCTTCCGTGTGAAGGAAGCGCTCTCCCCCTGAGCTAATCGCCCATGAGTGCTCATGCTAAGCACGAAAAGTTATTCTACCGATGCCCACAGGTAAACGCAACAGCGATAATACATGCATTTCGCGAAATACCTACTCCAAATCGCGGAAAATAAGGTAAAATCCCTTTGTGTTGAAATGGGCCCATGGCTCAACGGTTAGAGCAGGGGACTCATAATCCCTTGGTTGGAGGTTCGAATCCTCCTGGGCCCACCATTCAGCACCATATCTTTCAATCTTCCTCCCCACATATGAATATCACCCACCGGTTGACTCGACTATCACAGTCGCTCTCAACGAACCGTATACATCCTATCAAGCACTATTGTCATGTCGATTGGATATCCGTATTATCCTTGGCATCAGAGGTCTGTGCGTTCCCATCACCCGGAAACGGCTTAAAGACACCCTAGGTTTCTGGGTGGTACTTTTACTGTACGACCTGAATATTTCGTACTCTATGATTTGCTCGGCTCCTCTAATTTTCAAGCCTCTTCGGAAAGAATCCTTAGAGGTAAAGTGTAAAAGCGCACAGAATGGAGGGTGTCATGGAAGACTTGGGTGGAAAGTTCGACAAGTTATTCGATCAGGTAAAAGACAAGATGGAAGATATCCAAGAGACTATTGAGGCCGGCTTCGAGGATCTTGTAGAAAATGCAGGCAATCTAAAAGATAAAGCCGCAGACAAGATCGAGGGTTTCGGCGAAGCAGCTGAAGATAAGATCGAAGGTTTCGTGGAAAAGGCAGAGGGTGCCCAAGGCGAAGCCGAGGAAAAGGTCGAGGATTTCACAGCTAGTGCTGCGAACAAAGTTGAGGATATCAAAGCTGAAGCAACAGACAAGGTTGAGGATATAAGCGGAGCAGCCGAAGAGGGCGTCGAAGGCCTTGTGGAAAAGGCAGAGGGTGCCAAAGCTGAAGCCGAGGAAAAGGTCGAGGATTTCACAGAAGATACCGAAGAGCTGGTCGAAGAGCTCAAGGAAGACCTCTTGTACTAGACACAACGGAAACTACCGAACACGAGGAAAGGGCTGCGAATCGGGCTCTTTCCTCGTGTTCTACCCTAACGAACTGTCTATAGTATCGGGTGGGGTCTAACTTCTAAAGAATCGCCATAAAAAGTTTCGCAAGTACGAAACCGATGATGCCGCAACCCGGAAATGTAAGCACCCATGCCCATACCATATCTTTTGCTGCATTCCAATTAACTGCGCGCACTCGCTTTGCGGTGCCGACGCCCATGATCGCGGTTGTCTTCGTGTGGGTAGTCGATATAGGAAGACCTGTCATGCTGGAAATGAAGATACATATGCTCGCAGCGATGGTGGCAGAGAAACCTTGCCACTTTTCGAGCTTGACCATATTCATCCCGACATTCTTGATTATCTTCTTACCACCGATCGCGGTGCCGAGCCCCATCGAAACCGAGCAGAGTACCATAATCCATAACGGGAACGTAAGCGTCGTACTCTGATCCTGTCCCATCGCTAGGATAATCCCGAGCATACAGACACTCATGAACTTTTGGCCATCTTGAGCACCATGCATGAACGCGAGAATAGCAGCCGCAACATCCTGCAATTTTCCGAATGGCCCCTCAGCCCTACGATGGTCCAGATTTCTACATAACCTTCCTATCGCTTTCGTAAAAAGCCAACCGAGACCGAAACCTAGTGTAGTGGAAAACACCAAACCATACACGACTTTCATCCATTCGTGCGCGTTAACACCTGAAAGTCCACCTTGTAGTGCGATAGCTGCACCGGTCAGCCCGGCAATCAACGAATGTGATTCACTCGTCGGTATTCCGAAAAGCCACGTCACAACACCCCATATGATGATAGAGACCATCGCAGCGGCGAGCGCTATCAGTGCCATCTGATTATTCCCGCCGAAGTTCACCATTTTGAATATGGTTTGGGCAACCGCAGTGGATATGAAGGTCATAAGAGATACGCCGAAAAAGTTGAAAATCGCCGCCATGATGATAGCTTTATTCGGAGTCATCGACCGGGTTCCAACACAAGTCGCGATTGCATTCGGAGCATCTGTCGCCCCATTTACAATAATCACACCGATACTTAACACAATGATAAGCATCAATAATGGGTTGGATAACATCTCAGGCAAAACTGCCATAAAACTCATATCAGGCATAAAACCCTCTCAATTGTTCTATATAGTGATACATTTGCGCATATGATCTTTCTACGATAACGTTTCAAATCCCCGATAGAGTAAGTCCGGCTTCTACAAAGCCATCAAGGCCATCACTCGATTAGGAACTTTTCATCATAATCGTTTCCATTACTCCTGCGACACGCTCACAGGAGTCACAGCAACGTTCTAGCTGATCGAATATATTCGTCCACGCAAGAACTTTGATCGGGTCGATATTCGAAGTATAGAGCTCTCTCATCGTCGCTATATACAACCGGTCGGCTTCTTCTTCATATGTGTTCACATCGATGATGTATTGACGAATGGTTTTTGATTTTTTGAATTTCGGAAATTCCATCAGTGCTTGACGTAGGGCTTCCGTCGACTTGGCGATGATGACCACCATTTCGATGGCTTCCGGGAGAATCTTTTTTATATCGTACATGTATATATACTGAAGCACATCTTCGATACGATCGGCAATCTCATCAAGCTCTTGGATCAAGATAAGAATATCTTCTCTGTCGATAGGCGTGATGAATTCCGTGATTATATTTATATACAACTCGTGGTTCACCATATCGGCCGCGTGCTCGATTTCATGCATCTCATCAAGTTGTTCTCTGAGTTTTTCCGGATCGAAGTTCTCGAGTATCTCGAGCAAGCGGTCTGCTTCTGCATCAGCTAAAGTACCGACTTGTTCGAATGATTCGAAATAGTCGAATTGAAGAATCCTGCCCATCTTCAACCTCCTCGCATAGTAATCAAATAATGTATCGTGCGTAAATCCACCGCTTCATTTGAAGTGAATGACGATGGTTTTGTTTTCGACATACATATGTGATTATAAGGGGAATGATAGGTCGGTCTTTAAGATTTTACAATAAGTAACATCTAGGCTATGAGGCTTGCATACAACTTGATTGCAAAGGTAACCCGAACACTGCAAGACAAAGCTGGACAATAGCGTTTTGTC
>JAAXUU010000246.1 GCA_013335845.1 Actinomycetota bacterium | reverse complement strand
GAACGAGCTGGGATGAACTGAGCAGCAAAGTCGTAGCCACGAACGATATCGGCGGCTATCACAAGCATGAGCGCGGTCTTATCAGAAGCGATGGGCAACCTGGCTTCCAAACCGTCACTGGACGCGTCGAGCTTTGGGCGACCGGCTATCAGAACCTCGGTGACGATCCCCTGCCCTATTACGAAGCACCGCGCCTCCTCAAAGAACAGCGCCCTGACCTCTCCGAGGAATATCCTCTGATCTTGACTACCGGTCAACGCTACTTCGCCTCGTTCCACTCAGAGCACCGCCAGATTCCAAGCCTGCGTCAGCTCACCCCCAACGCTCTCGTCGAGATCCACCCCGAAACGGCTGCGAAACTCGGTATCAAAGATGGCGACGAAGTCATCATCGAGAATCCTTGGGGCACCGCGAAGGAAATCGCGCGCGTCATCCCGACCGTCCGGCCCGATGTCATCTCCGCTGCGCATGGCTGGTGGTATCCCGAGGAAGCCGCCGCAGAGCCGAGCCTCTTCGGAGTATGGAAGTCCACCGTCAATAGCCTCGTCCCCCACAAGGAAATCGGGAAGATGGGTTTCGGCGCGCCCTATAAGGCTCTCTGCTGTAAGGTTTACAAGGCTTAAACGTCAATAGGAAAGGAGGGTCAATATGTCAGTAAACGGATTGATGATTGATTATGAGTGGTGCAGCGGTTGCCAGAGCTGTGAATTAGCATGCAAAAACGAGCATGGTTATCCTATGGATAAATGGGGCATCAAAGTGGTTGAGTTCGGCCCCTTCGAAATGGAGCCGAAAAAACTCGAATGGGACTACATCCCCGTACCGACGAGTTACTGTGACTTATGTGAAGATCGTATCGCAGCCGGTGGAATACCAAGCTGCGCGCTTCATTGCCTTGCCGGCGTCATCCAGTATGGTCCCGTAGAGGAACTTGCGCAAAAACTTGCCGAAAAAGGAACAAAGGCTACAATCTTCGTTCCCTAAGATAGGTTTCGACCGCCCTTGGGAGCGCGGACACATCATTGTTCGCGCTCCTGAATATCCATGCCCGAGTAATGTATGAATGTATGTGTATATAAGAAGAGAGGAACGATATGTGTTTTAGACCGGCAACAGTAAATGCAAGTATCAAATGTCCCGGATGCGGGGAAGAGATTACCGCAACGTTCGGAGCTTGGCCCGATGAGTGTCCTCATTGCGGATATAAAGTCGAAACACCGGCAGGTGCCCCCGGAATGCCCGGAGCTCCCGGGGCACCCGGTGCCCCCAAGGCTCCCGGTGCCCCCGGAATGCCCAAAGCACCAGGTGCTCCAGGTGCACCGAAAGCGCCGGGCGTTTAGTCAGCTCTTAGATAATCAAGAAGATCTTAATAGCCTTGCAGCGTCAAAGCTGCGAGGCTATTCTTTTTGTCTGCGCCTTACCGGGAGGTGATGGCAAGGGTTTGCCACATCGTGGGCAGAACGTATCATCTTCCGCAATCGGAGCATCGCACATGGGGCATTTGCCCTTCAAGGACTCCATCCAAGTCCTACATTTACCGCATCCGTTGCACGAGTAACATACTCCCATAGTCGTCTCCCTCCTTTTGTTCCACGAAGACGTTACAACCTACTCGGTAAGTTTTCATCCGTGAGTCCGATATAAGTCCGATTAAAATCCGACCGAAGTCCGACTGAAGTCCGACTAGATCCTTATTTTCAGTCCGTCATAGGGAACCACGACACGCCCATCATACGGCTCGATATACTCTTCAAGCTCAGCGAGGGTGATAGGTTCCGCGTAGTGCATCGCGAGATGCGTCAGATAAATCTTCTTAGCACCGATTTCCAGCCCGGTCTCAATGGTTTGCGGTATCGAATGGTGCGCAGAGGGAGACCAATTCGTTCCCCAGAATGTCGCATCGAGGATGAGGATATCCACACCCTGTATCTTCTCGGCGACTTCAGGGAGTAGCTTTCCGGTGTCGCATGCATAGAAAAGGCGCGTTTCGGGCGTTTCGATTAGATACCCGAACGTACCGGCCTGATGGGTGGCGGGAAGGGCGGTGTACCGAACGTCGTCGAGTTCGAGTTCGGCGAAGGGTTCCCATGCCTGCATATAAAGACAGTCCTGCATATACCCGAACTCGATACCCAATTGGTGTATCGTGTCCTGACTTGAATAGGTCGGTAACTGTTCCTTCATTTTCAAGCGGACAAGGTATTCGAGTTCACCGAGCCCACCTATATGATCGAAATGTGCGTGCGTGTAGATAAGGTTGTCTATCGAGTCTATCCCCTCACGCAGGAACTGGTGGCGTATATCGGGGGGTGTGTCGATCAGTGTCTTTTGGGAACCTTCGATGAGCACGCCGCAGCATCCCCTCCTCGCTCGAGGTTCGACTTTTGCTTCCTGACACGCAGGGCAATCGCAGAAAAATGCGGGAACACCGCAACCTGCACCTGTTCCCAAGAACGTGAAAACATGGGATAGCTGTTTCATAATAAACCGTTCGTCTTTGTTTTTCGTCTTTGCCAAGAATAATACAATCAAGCTTGATAGTGCTGATAAAATTGATTTTTGGCAGGAAATCAGTAGAGAATAGGTCTAACTTACCTAGGTCTTTCCAGCGAAATCAGTATGTAGTAATGAAGTGCAATCGCGTCATGACTGGTATGCTGTAAAAGTTGAAAGTGAGCATTATGCCTTTTTCGATGAAATCTGTTATGTAATATGAACGAGAGGAGAATACAACATGTGTTTCAGACCGGCAACAGTGAACGCAAGTATCAAATGTCCCGGATGCGGAGAAGAGATTACTGCCACATTCGGCGCTTGGCCCGATGAGTGCCCACATTGTGGATATAAAGTCGAAACTCCGGCAGGAGCCCCCGGAATGCCCGGTGCCCCCGGCGCCCCTGGTGCCCCTGGAATGCCTAAGGCTCCCGGTGCTCCCGGAATGCCGAAAGCACCCGGTGCCCCCGGTGCGCCCAAAGCTCCGGGAGTTTAAGGGAGTTTAAGCAACTCTCAAAAAGCCTCGCAGCATCAGTGCTGCGAGGCTTTTCCTTTTGTCTGTGCCTGGAAAAAAATATGTGGCAGTGCCGTCTGAAGCGGGGCGTTTCAGACATTGAATCTGGCAGAAGCGCAGACAATAACTTGGAAATTGACAGAGGTGTTGCGCCAGGCCCGGCTGAGCGCCGCGATCACTCACGACCATCCCGAAGGGATCAAGGGCGCGCAAGCCACCGCGCTGGCGGTCTATCTGGCCCGGACCGGCGCGGATAAAGCCACGCTTCGCAGCCGCATCCAGC
>JAAXUU010000245.1 GCA_013335845.1 Actinomycetota bacterium | reverse complement strand
CCTTCAGATACGCAATGGAATCCTCCACCATGCGCAGATTCTCATCGAGAGTCGCACGCAGTGCGCGGGTTACATGGGCATCCCAGGACTTACCGAAAATCGTCAATACCTCGCAGCCGGATTCGACGAGCGAGCGAAGTCCCGGATCTTCATCCGCCGCTTTATCTTTGTGGCGTACCGAGCCGAAGGCGGCGATTTTCGCATGCTTCAGACCAAGCTCCCCCACACGCTCGAAGAACTCGATGTCTTTGGGATTCGACCCGGGGAAACCACCTTCGATGTAGGCCACTCCGAACGCGTCGAGACGAGCTGCAATACGCAACTTGTCTTCGACTGTGAACGCGATGCCTTCCATCTGGCTTCCATCACGAAGTGTTGTGTCGTAGATTGAGATCATGTCGTATCTCCCTAAGAATTCGTCGGGCAAAAGCGCCCGTCCCATGTTTCGTACCCTACGCTTTCAGTTTCTCGACGATAAGATCCCCCATGGCAGTCGTCCCCACGGTTTTTTGAGGTAGCGTCGACGCATCGGCGATATCCTTGGTGCGCCAACCTTCGTCGAGGACGTCCTCGACGGCCTTCGCAAGCGCATCAGCCGCTTCATCCATTCCGAAGCTGTATCGGAGCATGAGTTCGACGGAGAGTATCTGGGCGATCGGGTTGGCGATGCCGAGGCTGGCGATATCCGGGGCGGACCCATGGCTCGGCTCATACAGCGCGGTGCCATCTCCAAGCGAAGCGCTTGCCAGCATGCCGAGGGAACCGGTGAGCATGGAAGCTTCGTCTGAAAGGATGTCCCCGAACATATTCTCGGTCACGATGACGTCGAACTGCGCGGGCCAACGTACGAGTTGCATGGCGGTATTGTCCACGAGCTGGTCGATGATCTCGACATCGGGATAGTCTGCGGCGACACGATGGGCGATCTCGCGCCACAGACGCGAAGACTCGAGCACATTCGCCTTATCGACCGAATGGACCTTGCGACGACGGCCCCGGGCCGCCTCGAAGGCATGTCGGACGATCCTCTCTATCTCGTACTCACTGTATTCGAGCGTATCGTACGCGCGCATTCCCGCAGCACCGTCGATTCCCGCGCCGGGGACATCATACATACGGTCACGCTTACCGAAGTACAAGCCACCGGTGAGCTCACGCACGATGACCATGTCCACGCCCTCGACATTCTCGGATTTGAGGCTCGAGGAATCCTTCAGGGCCCCGAATATCTTCACGGGGCGAAGATTCGCGTAAAGCCCGAGTTCCTTGCGGATTCCGAGAAGTCCCTGCTCGGGGCGCGGCTTGGTCGGATCGGTGGTATCCCACTTGGGTCCTCCCACCGCCGCGAGTAAAACCGCATCCGACCCTTTCGCGATCTCGAGGGTCTCTGCGGGAAGCGCCGTACCGGTAGCATCGATCGCGATACCACCGAGTAGCGCCTCGGTATAGAAGAAGTCGGTGTCATAGAGCCCGCCGATCGTATCGAGGACTTTGACGGCCTCTACTATGATTTCGGGTCCTATCCCGTCTCCCGGGAGAAGGCATATCTTGTAACTGTTCTTCGCCATACTCTATGCCTCCTCGGCAAGACGGTGTATCGTGCGCTCAACGAGCCCGCCATGTTCGATGATGTCCTTGATGAACGGCGGAAACGGAGTGACGGTGAACGTCTGGCCGGTCGTTTCATCGACTATGATACCGGCGTCGGCATCGACGGTCACGACATCGCCATTGCGTATAGCATCGACAGCTTCGGGGCACTCCATGATAGGAAGTCCCGTGTTGATCGCGTTGCGATAGAAGATGCGGGCGAAGCTCTTGGCGATCACGACATCTATGCCGGCATATTTGATAGCGATAGGCGCATGTTCGCGGCTCGAGCCGCAGCCGAAGTTCTCTTCGGCGACCAGTATGTCTCCCTTGCGGACTTTCCCGATGAACTCGGTATCGAGGTCTTCGAGACAGTGCTTCGCAAGTTCGAGCGAATCGGAGGTGTTGAGATAGCGCGCAGGGATTATGACATCGGTGTCGATATCGCGACCGTACCTATGCGCGGTTCCGGTGAATTTCATGAGCAAACCTCCGTTTCAAGGTCGGACGGAAGGGCGATACGGCCGAGAACGGCCGTTGCCGCGGCAACGGCCGGGTTGGTGAGATAAACCTCCGAAGTAGGATCGCCCATGCGACCGACGAAGTTGCGATTCGTCGTCGCGACCGCACGCTCCCCTGCAGCGAGGATCCCCATATGACCACCAAGGCACGGACCGCACGTGGGAGTGGAGACTGCGCAGTTCGCATCGAGGAAGATATCGGTGAGTCCCTCATGCATGCATTGACGGAAGACCTCCTGGGTTGCCGGAATGACGATACAACGGACATCGGGGTGTACTTTGTGGCCTTTGATGACCTCTGCGGCGATGCGCATGTCCTCTATACGACCGTTCGTACATGAGCCGATGACGACTTGGTCGATTTTGATATCGCGAGCTTCGGAAACCGGGCGGGTGTTGCTTGGGAGGTGCGGGAAGGCGACCGTGGGAACGATATCTGCTGCATCGATCTCATAGACTTTGGCATACACCGCGTCGGGGTCCGAGTGGTATTCGACGTAAGGGCGTTCGACGCGGCCGTCGAGATAGGCACGGGTGGTATCATCGACTTCTATGATACCGGCTTTACCCCCTGCCTCGATGGCCATATTCGATATGGTCATGCGCTGATCCATCGAGAGGTTGCGAATCGTGGAACCCGTGAACTCCATGGATTGGTAGAGCGCGCCGTCGACACCTATCATGCCTATGATATGCAGGATGATATCCTTACCAGATACGTCGATTCCAAGTTCACCTTCGATGTTGAACTTGATCGATTCCGGAACTTTGAACCACGCACGGCCCGTAGCGTAACCTATACCTGCATCGGTCGAACCGACCCCGGTCGCAAACGCACCGAGAGCACCATAGGTGCAGGTATGTGAGTCGGATCCGATTATGAGGTCGCCGGCACCGACAACCCCTTTCTCGGGGAGGAGCGCATGCTCGACGCCCATGCAACCCACCTCGTAATAGTGGGTGATTCCCTGCTCGTGTGCGAAGTCGCGGACAATCTTGGCCTGCTCGGCGCTCTTGATATCCTTATTGGGCGTGTAATGATCGGGAACGAGTGCGATCTTCGTCGGGTCGAAGACCTTATCGAGACCGAGTCTCTTGAATTCCCTGATCGCAATCGGAGCGGTCACATCGTTGGAAAGCACGATATCGAGATCGCATTCGATCAATTGTCCCGGGACGACTT
>JAAXUU010000036.1 GCA_013335845.1 Actinomycetota bacterium | reverse complement strand
GCGCTAGGAATGAAATACTTTCTTAGGTTCGCCAAGGGACTGTTAGGTTAAAAACATGAGTGTGGTGGGGGGACTCGCGATACTATCATGGTTTACGCCTCGGTTGCCCGCGTTGTCAACGTCAAGCGCAAGCAGCGATTTCGCATTGATGATATAGAAAGCATCTTCCATTGAGACAGGCACGAGGATAAACGCTTGTGCCATCGTGTCGTTGCGACCGTAGAGCTGTATGCCAGCACCACTTCCTGTGCTCCCATTCACTATATCGAGCACTGCATCAGTCTTACCTTCCGCGATACCGCAACTGATCCTTTCGAGTATGAGGTCCAAGGCTTCAAGTAGAAAACGATTGCATTTCATCTAATTGAATATTTATGCAAAATGATGCTTCCTACTTATACTGGTGATTGGTTATAGGTTATCTGAATCAACCTAAATCTATCCCAGATCGAGAGGAGAATTATGTTTAAACATGATTTGGCTGGTGATAATGTCAAGAAGAACCTCCGCTTTGTAATTATTCCCAAAGTTGCCCATCCGTGGTTCGAAGAAGTGAATAAGGGCGCTCTAGAACAAGCTGAATTGCTCGAAAAACAACTGGGTATAAAAATTACCATTGAGTATCTTCCACCGGTTTCAGCAGATGTAGTTGAACAGAATTCGATTCTTGAAAAGATTGCAGAAACCCAACCTGATGGTATAGCCATCGACCCCCTTGATTCCGTTGGGAATATGAAGATGATGAGTAAAATCAGGGATCAGGGTGTTCCGATCATTGTGTTTGACTCTCCATCGACTGAAGACGGGATTTCAAGTGTCGGTAATGACTTTACACAACAAGGAGTTATCGCTGCAGAGCGTTTGGTGAAATTGATCGGAGAAAAAGGCAAGGTTGCTGTCATGAAGGGATTTCCAACAGCACCAAACCATAAAGAACGTTACGAGGCACAAATAGCTGTATTACAAAAATACCCTGATATTACAATCATCGATGGCGGAATCGATAATGATGATATCAAAACAGGCTATCAGCAGGCTGCAACTGTTCTTGCAAAGCATCATGATCTTATCGGGTATCTTTGCTGTGACGCATCAGGTCCTATAGGAATTGCTGAAGCTATCAAAGAAGCTGGTAAAGTAGGCAAAGTTAAAGTTGTCGGTATGGATGGGATCAAACCCATACTCGAAGCTATCAAAGAAGGGGTGCTAGACTCCTCGGCATCTACAATCCCAAGAATGCAAGGTGCTATGTCGATTCTGATGTTGTGGCAGGCTTCAATAGGTGTAATCATCCCAAAGATGATTGATACAGGGATCGATGTAATCACCCGGGACAATGTTGATGACTTCATCGCTTTGTCATAAGACGCATCGGCCTAGAATCCGATGTATCCAAGAGATGATGAGGATGATGTTCATCCAATTCGTAAATAAGCCGGACACAGAGAGTCGAACATTTCTATTGCTATCGTTATCATCGCAGTGATAACAACTGCGCATCGGTATACTGTAATCCTTCGAAAGCCTCGAGGAAGTGTTATTCGACGGTTTCCGCTTGTCGCAAAACATACTTGAAAGTAGCGAATGCGGACTATCAAAGTGCGCCATATATGCTCTTACGGAATATGCTTCGGGTAAGCTATACTAGTCAAAAATATCCGTTTATACTCTGTTTATTCGATTACTATCATTATCGAATTAGAAATATGCATATAGATCGAGAGGATTATCATGAAGCTACCTCCGCTGAAAATCGGCGAATTAACTGCGAAAGTCCCCATAATCCAGGGCGGTATGGGGATAGGGGTATCTCTTTCATCTTTGGCTTCAGCTGTCGCGAATGAAGGTGGAATCGGGATAATCTCCACGGCTCAAATAGGATACAGAGAAGAAGATTTCGCAACGAATGCACTGGAAGCAAACAAGAGAGCTTTGAGAAACGAGATCAGAAGAGCTAGGGAGTTGAGCCCCAAAGGTATCATTGGCATTAACATCATGGTAGCTATGAATAATTATGACGAGATAGCGAGAACGGCTTTGGAAGAAGGCATAGACTTAATTATTTCCGGCGCAGGGCTTCCGCTCGATCTCCCTAAAATCGCCGAAGGTTATAAAGCCAAGCTTGCGCCCATAGTGTCATCTTCAAGGGCGATTGCGCTCATATTGAAGATGTGGGATAAAAAATATAATAGCACCGCCGATCTAGTCGTTGTCGAAGGCCCTGAAGCCGGTGGGCACCTCGGCTTCTCAATGGAAGATCTAGTCGAGAAGAAAACCCAAAGTTTGCAACAGATTGTCAAGGATGTTATCGGGATACTGAAGCCCTATGAGGAAAAGTATCGCAAAAAGATTCCCGTTGTAGCCGCCGGTGGAATCTACACGGGTGCCGACATCGCAGAGTATATAAAACTAGGCGCTGCGGGAGTACAAATGGCCACAAGATTCGTGGCTACTGATGAGTGCGACGCAAGCCTCGCTTTCAAAATGGCATTCGTTGATTCAAAGGATGAAGACATACAGCTGGTTGAAAGTCCTGTGGGCATGCCCGCTAGGGCTATTTCCAATGCTTTCTTGGATTCTGTCGAAGAAAAGGCAGGCAAAGTCGGTAAATGCTATCTATGCATCAAGGGCTGTAATCCGAAAAGCACCCCTTACTGTATAACGGACGCATTGATACAGGCTGTTAAGGGCAACTTGGATAAAGGACTGATCTTTGTAGGCAGCAATGCCACTCGATTGGATAAGATCATCTCGGTTAAAGAGTTGATGGGTGAATTGGTGGCAGAGGCGGAGTACGCTCTCTGATCCTGGTCGTGAGCAAAACAAGGATGAGCGGGTCTATCATTGGGGGCGTGGGCGCGATGAAGATACTTAGGGTAATCGGAGACACTCTGCTGGGAGTACTGGTATATGCCGCTTTTCTGGTCATTCAGTTGTTGGTTTCGATACCGATGGGCTATCCGCCGACGAACCTGACGCTGGCAACCTTGCTGATGGCCATACCGTTGGGGCTCGTCACTTTCGCCCTCGCTTGGTTGGTTAGAACCAAGACAAAGCATGACGCCTGGCGCCGAAGCATACTATGGACCGTGGTTCTGCTGGTACTTGACGTTGTTATCATGATTTTGAATAGTAGTATCGTATCACCTGATTTCCCAAGTTTTAGCAGCTCTTTCTTTCTGTACTTTGGAAACATAAGTGTTTATGTGCTGTATGTATGTGCGTTTCTCGGCCCGATCCTCTTTGCTAAGGCTAAGCGTCTTAACTGAAGCCGAACAGGCGCGAGCCGCAAGAGTGTGTCACCTGATATGCACCGCATCGTTTTAAAGGCTAACGAAGATAGGGAACAGATATGAACGCAGGAAAGATAGCAATCTTAGTCGACTCCGGATCAGACGTACCCAAGGATTTTCTGCAAAAGTACGGTTTGTACGTGGTGCCACTCACAATAATCTACAGTGACGGCGAATACCGTGACGGAATCGACATTCAACCGGAAGATGTGTACGCACGATTATCGGATGAGATTCCTACGACATCGATGCCAAGCCCGTCGGTGGTTTCCGAAACATTCAAACAAATCAAAGCCGATGGATACGAGAAAGTCGTAGTCATAACGATTTCCAGTGGATTAAGTGGTACCCATGAGGTCGTGAGAAGCTTCGGACCGTCTCCTGAAGGACTTGAGGTAGCATATATAGATACAAAGAACATCGGCATAGGCAGTGGCTTATCTGCGATACGTGCCGGTGAACTGATCGAACAGGGTCTTTCGTTTTCCGAGATATGCCGAGAAGTTGAACGAGCTGCGAAGAACACGAAGCTCTTCTTCTGCGTAGCGACGTTGGAATATCTCGCTAAAGGTGGGCGTATCGGCTTGGTTTCAGCGATGCTCGGTACGATCCTCAATTTGAAACCGGTTATCACGTGCAATGAAGAAGGCGTCTACGACACAGTCGCGAAAGCAAAGGGCCGCAAGAAATCACTCATGGCTGCTCTTGAACAGACGGTTGCCGCGGCCACAGGCTGCAAGGAGTACAACATCGCTGTGGTGCATGGGGACGCGAGGGAAGAAGCGGACGAACTGCTTACTATGTTGAAAGAGCGTCTGCCGAACTATCGTCTCGCGCTTGAGGGTCCTCTTACGCCCTCGCTTGTTGTGCATACCGGTCCCGGTCTCATCGGAATCGGAGTGCAGTGTCTGGGCTAGATAGCGGAGTGGATAGCACCTGACAACCCTTTGTCCATATCATTGATCCATATCATCGGTCGTACCGTTTAGACTGAAAACGAAATCTGAAGAAAACGCTTAGTGGGTGTCCCGTTTCACTACGGGACACCCACTTCTTGAATTTTCCAATAACACCTTTGTGTTATGGGTGCTGTGCAATGCACAAAGACCCCATCGAATTTACGCCCGTAATTCAAGCTAAAATATGGAGATACTGTGAGATGACATGTAAGTTATGTAGAAATAGTGCATGTCATTACAAAAATGCATCTAATATAGGTTTCCAATCATTTTTGCAAGCTATAGAACACACATACTATGTACATATATATCCAGATCAATCGACGTTTTCATGTCCAACGAATAGGAGTATAGATGCCATCAGCAACTTGTGCTTCCTTAAGCTCTTGCCCGATAGTCGAAATCCGAACCGATCGGCATTCATTCCCACTCGTTTCTTTATTGGTCGCTATCACACTGATGCTATTTAGTTTCGCATTATCCAATCCTGATGAAGCTAATGCTCAAGTCGCAATCGTTGTGAATCAATCTGAAATAGATGCCGCGACAGCAGCAAATGCAAACTACGATTCAGAAGCATACGATATAGCTGTAATCAAGTATGCTTTGGATTACTACGTGAACAATTATCGTGCGCATTATGGGCTTGCACCACTTACGCGAAATAGGCTGCTCGATACCGTGGCGCAGTCGAACTCGGACAGAATGGCAACTACCGGGGACTTCTCGCATAATGCGAATCTCAATAGCGACGTACCGTCGGGTTGGTCTGCTTGCAGTGAAGCGTGTGCCGACGTTCTAGGGGGCTGGGGTTATCCGGGGGGATGGCGCGTTGCAGAAATCGCTCTCTATGGATGTGATATGTTCGGTACCGTACCGAGCCACTGGACGGACTACGCAACATACGAGTCGATGTTCCAAGACGGATTCCTCGGATCTTGGTCTCATCGGACTATATTGATGGACACAAACGTCAACACCATAGGGTATGGCGTAACCAAAGCAGCAGATGGCTCGTGGTACATCACGCTGGATTTATGCGGCTACAGTAACATCCCTGACGATTCTTGGGTGACACCGACCATAGAGGACGAGCTTAGAACGCCCAGCACCGTCCCCAGTCCCATTTCGAGGATAATCGAACAAGCGAACCAACTGGCTGGTTCGAATCGCTATGAAACCTCTGTTTCGATTGTGGAAGAGCAATGTCCCGATGGTTCTGAAGGTGTGATTATCTGCACCGGCGAGAACTTCCCGGATGCATTAGCGGCTTCTTCCCTTTCGGGGGCTACAGGTTATCCGATTCTCCTTACTGCCTCGAACGAACTCCCAAGCTCTATTGCCGATGAGATAATCAACTTAGGAGCAAGCAAGGCTTACATCATAGGTGGCACAGGCGCGGTGTCGACGAGAGTCGCCGATCAGGTTCAATCGGCGCTCGAAGCGTCATCCTCAGAAACATCTATCAAAAGAATTTCCGGTACAGACAGAATCGCGACAGCGACCGCAGTCAGGATGGAAATCGAAGCCCTTGGAATGCAAGGCGACACTGCGATTGTCGTGACTAGCACGGGTTTTGCCGACGCACTGTCGATATCACCCTATTGCGCATGGTCGAATTCCCCGTTGTTCCTCGCACAGCCTGATGGCTCGCTTTCCTCCGAGTCGCTATCTGCAATGAGCGATTATGAGCGTGTCATCATCGTTGGGGGCACGGGGGTCATTCCGAGCTCGACCCAAAACGCACTTGAAGGTATAGTAGGGTCAGGTAATGTTTTCAGACTCGGAGGAAGTAACCGATTCGAAACCAGTGCGAACGTTTCGATTTGGAGCGTGGAGCAGGGAATGACTTTCGATGGTGTTTGTGTAACGACAGGATTCGACTACCCGGATGCTGTATGCGGCGGTGCCTTCGCCGGGTCGATGGACACGGTTCTGTTGCTTACCAGCGCGAGCGATTCAGCGAATACTTGTGCAACTGTTCTTGGTGCAAATAACTCGCAGGTCAGTTCTCTCTACTTCTTGGGTGGGACTGGTGCAACACCTAACGCTGTTCGCGCACGTATATGTCAAAGTCTTGGCTGGGTATAATATCCGGTAGTGACTGTAAGTGATTTTTATTAGCGGGGGATAGATTGAAAAAAACGTTGATGCTTTGCAGAAAAGCATGCTTCATGGTTCTGTCATTAGTTTTGGTTGTTGGTACAGTACCGAGTCTCGCATTCGCATCAGAAGAGGTACGCGATACCACGTATAGCGTTAGCACCGTAAATCATACGGTGACCTTCGTAGACGACACCGACACGTTATTGGGAAGCGTCGACGTTCCTGAGGGAAGCACCTTATCTGAAGTTCTGGGTGCGACCTTACCTCCGGTTCCGGAAGTCGAGGGTATGCTTGGGACTTGGGTCCCGGAGGCCGGTTTCGCGGTCGATACCCCTGTGACGGATAGTTTTACTATAAAGGCAGCGTACACTGAATGTACGGATACTGATTCCGGTCAGAACGACCTTGTAACGGCAAGTGAACTCGATGCCTGCACGATAACTGATATCTCGGGAGATAATCGTTTTTCCACGGCCGCCAATGCAGCGCTCGTAGCATATCCTTTGGGAGCTTCCGGCGTCATCGTTGCTACGGCATATGATTTTCCCGACGCGTTGGCAGCGTCCTCGCTTGCCGGTTTGCTTGGTTACCCGATTCTACTCACGGGTGCAGATGTGCTCGATCCGGCGACATCTGCTGCAATTAAGACGCTCAATGCCACACAGGCGATAATCATCGGTGGCGAAGGGGTGATATCCGACTCTGTTGCCTTGGAGCTTGGGTCGCTCGTCGGTTCTTCGAATGTCGTACGTTGTTCCGGCACCGACCGTTTCGCTTCCGCAGCAGCTGTATATGAGTATGGTTCGAAACATGGTGGTTGGTCTACTACCGCGATCGTGGCAACGGGTTATGGGTATGCTGACGCACTTTCGATCTCTCCCTATGCAGCAAAAACGCATGCTCCTATATTCCTAACGCAACTCGATGGCAGCCTTTCCGATTCCGATAAAACCACCTTGGGAAACTTCACTAACATAATCATCGTCGGTGGGACAGGTGTCGTATCCTCCCAAACGGAATCCTACCTAAAGTCAAAATTGGGCACCGGATTTGTGAAACGTTTAGGCGGAGAAAATCGTTATGCTACGTCGCTTCTGATAGCGAAATATTTTACTCAAACTAGTGAATTATCCTGGGATGGGGCTGCGTTCTCAACAGGGGTGAACTATCCTGACGCATTGGTGGGTGGCGCTCTTCAAGGAAAGAAAGGATCCGTGTTGCTCCTCGCAGATACTGCTGCGAGTTCAGGCTTGGTCGCGGTCGATGAATTCGGGCACCATGCTTCGGAATTATCGAATATCTGCATACTCGGGGGCGCGGGTGCCGTATCGGACGATTTACGTACAGCTATCCTCAACGCCGTCTTCCATACCGCCCAAGGTTTGGTCGATTTCGCGCTCGGAAAAGTCGGAACCAATTATTACTATGGTTCGAAAGGCGCGGTTCTCACGTTATCGTATTTCAATCTCATGCGCTCGATGTATCCGAGTGTTACTTACGACTGGGAGTCTTCGAAGATCGGGACCGTTTGTGCCGATTGCTCCGGTCTTATCAGCTGGTATACGGGAAACGAACGCAACAGCTCGGGTTATAAAACCACCGCTATTGAAATCGTACCCATCTCCTACATAAACGCGAATCCATCGGCCTACGTCGGCTGGGCGCTTTGGATGCCCGGACATATCGGCATCAATATCGGCGACGGGAATTATGTCGCTGAGGATGGAAGTGAATTCGGTTGTCGGGTAGTTCCACTATCCGAGAATGGTTGGACATACGCTTTGAAACTCTGTGATATCAACTACGAATAGCAATCGCTAGCATACGTGGTGACTGGATAATCTTACGGTGATACCGTATCCGGACTGTACTGCGTCGAAACCACGATCATCGACAATAAATCCGAGACACTGCAAGGTTATTTCCTCGGCGGCGATGGTGTGGTGGCACCTTCCTTGTAATATAAAATCAAGTCGGCCAGCAAAGAATAATCTGTAAGTTCCTGGATTAGACAACCTAGTACTCTGTAGGATGTTCAATACATCATAACTATCCCGACCGTCGTTAATCGGCGATCGGGATAGTTTATGTATACGATTCGGAAAAGATGCGAACCACTTGTTGGATTTCTCGATAGACTTATCTGAAGGTTCATACAAGTACGTCGTCAAAGCGAAAGAAGGTGGGGCAGCATGAAGCTCATTGAATCTAGGATGGTGTTTGCAACCGCACTTGTTCTTTCCTGCTTCGTGGGAGTTCTTGCCTTATCGGGTTGTAGCAGTTCGGACAAGGAGAGAATCAGCGACCTTGTGGAGTCAACGCTTTCAGTCACCCAGATGGAACAGGATGAGTTTCTGAGTGATACCGCTGAATCACTTTCCGATTACGGTCTTACCACAGACGAAGTTCTCGATGCCTATTTTCATGATTATGAATTCAATATAATCGAGGTGTCTATCGAGGGTCGGACTGCGACGGTCAATTGCGATATCAGCATCATCGCCCCTGATGAATTTCTCGATATTTTTACCACGAAGGCTACCGAGTACGCCTCTTCCGATGATGTTCAGGGTTTGACCGAAGAAGAGATCAATCTTCAACTTGGGAAACTTTTGATTGATTCCATGAATGAAACCGATACCCGAACCACAAACTTGGAC
>JAAXUU010000244.1 GCA_013335845.1 Actinomycetota bacterium | reverse complement strand
ATATTTCATAGGACGTCATTCAACTTGCTGCTTATATCGAAAACGCCATAGTCCCCGAGTGAAGGAGTGCTCAGGGACTATGGTGTACGAGTTAACCAAATATGCGGAAGGTCAGACATGAGATGATTGCTTGTTGATTCATTCTCTCAGGTAAGTTTTGACTGTTTTGCTCTCATTTATTCCTGATGTTTTGACATTAATATCTACGCTTAGTCATTCAGCAAGGCTGGGACTATTTCTTTAATATCCGACCGATATGGTCGAGCAACTCGTTTGTGCCCTGTTTGCTTACGGAGGAGACGGGAAGTATCTCGTTTTGTTTTATGTCAAGACTACGGCAGATTATCGCTATTGCTTTTTGCTGCTGCGATTTTGAGAGTTTATCTGCTTTCGTAGCTATTATCGAGCAGGGAATCCCTGTTTCCCGAATCCACGCAAGCATTTCCTTATCGTTCGCACCGGGTTCGTGACGGATGTCGATCAGGAGCAGGATATGTTTAAGATGCTCGGATCCATTGAGAAATTCGTTTATCATCCGGCGCCAGTCCTCTTGCATGTCTTTGGATACTTCCGCGTATCCATATCCGGGGACATCGATGAGGTGAAAATTATCATTGATCAGGAACACGTTGATCAGGCGGGTCTTACCTGGCTGCTGAGAGGTTTTGGCAAGCTTTTTTTGATTCACCAGACCGTTGATCAAGGAAGATTTTCCGACATTGGATTTACCCACAATAGCGATTTGTGGCAATCCACACCCTGGAAAATTCTGATTACCTGTAATCGAGGTTACGAAGCTGGCTTTTTTGATTTTCATTCGAAACCTCTCAAGAAATGATATGAACAATGAACTCTTGGGATTGTATCAGAGTTGCGCCGCTAGGGTGGAGCGTTTTAAGGTGGCGATAATCAAAACCTTCTCCCGAGCGATGCTATCATTCTCGGTGTATTAAGAGTAGTGGAGGGGTGCGCGGAAAACTACTGCGCTCGAGTTGACCACGTATCTCGATAGGTCAGTCATGAGATGGCAACGTTTTGATATTGTCCGCCGAGGGCAGCTCTGACTGTTTTACCCTCTGTCGCTCTTGGCGTGTTGATCTCAATATCTGCGCCATAGATACCTAGCTGAACTCCTGTTCTTGCCTGTTTAGTACTCTAATTTCGAAAATACTATATGCAAATCTGGAAATAGGAAATCTAAGTCTATTGAATTCCTCGCTCGATTTTATATGTTGATATCAGATGTTACCTATAGCTAGGAGGTTGCTTGTGATTACCGAACGAGAGAACTTCATAAAGATGATCAATCGTGAAGATCCTGATTTTGTGCCCTGCCAACAGACTTTATTGCAGATGATCATCCCGTCTGCATTGGGAGATCGCCCTGCCGGGCACACTACCGGGTATGACTGGTTTGGTGTCCACTGGTCGGAGGATCCTGATCTGCCTTTGCGACTTGCGCCGACGGTAGGCCAGAAGCCGATTCTAGATGACATCTGTGATTGGGAAGAAGTGATAAAGTGGCCGGATCTGTCAATAATCGACTGGGAAGGGTGTGCAAAGAAGAACGTCCCGGTTAAAGACCCTTCCAAGATTCTCTGCGCAATGATGGTGTCCGGACCATTCGAGCGACTTCATGATTTGCTGGGTTTTGAGAATGCCCTCTGTGCGACAATGACTGACCCGGAAGAATGCGGTGCATTCTTCGCAAGGGTGTGTGACTTCAAAATCGAGCAGATCAAATATTTGAAGAAATATTATGACGTGGATATGGTCCACTTCCAAGATGACTGGGGCAGCCAGAAGGATCTTTTCTTCAGCCCGGATTTTTGGCGGGAACACATAAAGCCGAACATTCAGAGGGTGATCGATGCAGCGCATGAAGAGGGCGTCTATTTCGATATGCATTCGTGCGGAAAGATTGATCGCATCGTGGACGAAATCGTCGGTATGGGCGTTGATGTCCTCGATCCTGTCCAACCTGTTAACGATATGCAAAGATGGATCGACGATTACAACCGGAAGGTCATATTCATGGGCGCATTGAATGCGCAAGAGGTCATCGATAATCCGGCCTCAACGGACGATGCTATTCGCAAGGAAGTCGAGAAGAAGATTGACATGTTCGCTAGAGATGGCTATTACGTTCCATTTGGGCAGTGTTTGTCTCCGAGAATCAAGGATGCAATCAATCATGGATTCATGTACGGAAGGACATTCTACAAGCCGGAGGAGTATCAGGCCGAAGTGGATGAGTTCAAGCAAGCTTTAGCAGCTGAGGCTGCGTCTTCGGGTGAGCCCTATGTTGTGTTCAGCGTTAGGCTGGATGCGTAGAACGTTGTCCTGGTCCGCGATGAGGAACCCATACCGACGGTATTCAGTTACCGTTCATTACCATGCCAGGTTGTTTAATCGGGCAACGATAACTAGGGGAGAAGCGACGGAGTCCATAAGGGGCTAAATAGCATCTTATCCACCGTTTCAGGTAGTTTGGAATCATGGAGTCCTCGAGTTCGAGGGCTCCATGATTGTTCAGGCTCAGACAAGCTCGAAGTGGTACTTGCCGTTGATTCCGGAGGTTGTGAATATCCGATCTTTAACTTGTTCGATTGCTGCTTCGCCTAAATGTTCGTGTTCATGCTTCATATCGATGCCGGGGTGGTTTCCTTGAACAGGATACCGTCTCACCGTATGGTAGAACTAGCCTGTTCTGACGACTCTACGCTCGACTGATTTGCGCGGCCGCAAAATAATCGCCATGTGTATGCATATTTCCTGCTCAGTACACTTTAATTTGATTCACGTTTCGTCATAATCCGTTTACTTCCATGCATAGAAGGCAAACGTTTTCGAACTGCACCCAAAAGTAGGCATGGGTGTCGTGAACTTGCATGATTCACTCGACAGAGGTGGGTACATGAACTGAAGAGGAAGTTCGTCGCTGCATTAGTGTCTGTGATGTTGGTATTGACTTGTTTTCCTGCGGTAGTGATGGTGGAAGACGCAGTTGTCCCACTTGATTCGGATACAGTCGCAATCGTCCCAGGAATGACCTACTCCATCAGCGACCAGACTCAGCTCGCCAACATCGCGGCCATCGTGAATGGTACCGGAGATGCCGCTGCGAATCCAATACGGCACCGCACTGGTCCTGATCGCGTTCGTGCTGGGCATGAACCTGATCGCCACGATCATCCGCTCGCGGGCCCGCGCCCGCCGACAGTGGTAGCCGGATGGACAAGATCGTCGTCGAGAATCTGACGCTCCAGTATGAGGACGGGACCGAGTCGCTGCGCGGGGT
>JAAXUU010000243.1 GCA_013335845.1 Actinomycetota bacterium | reverse complement strand
CTCCTGCTTTCATGGATAACATCTATCTCATTCTCTTCTGCCGCGCGCTCGTCGGCGGTGGCGTCGGTCTCATGTATCCTATGGCCAATGACTTGGTCGTCGACTTCTACGAAGGCGATATGAGACAGAAGATGATCGGCTGGGCCTTCGCCATCAGCATGGGTGGCGGTATCATCTTCCAGATGCTCGGCGGATTCCTTGCCGGTATCGATTGGCACTACACCTTCTATTCATATGCTCTCGGTATCATCTTCTTCGCAATCCCGCTCCTGTTCTTGCCGGAGCCTCCTAAAAAGACGGATGTCGTCAAGGGTACCGGCCAGGAGGCGGCGAAGGTCCCTGCTCGTCAGTACGGTCTCAGTATCATGAACGCTCTGTGGAACATCTGCTTCGCAGTCGTCGTTGCCAACGGTGCCATCATCATCATCAGTGAAGGAATCGGCATGCCGGCCCAGATCGGTACCGCTTTCTCTATCATGACCGTGGGTGGTTTCATTTCCGGCCTCTTCTTCGCGAAGATCCACAAAGTCCTCGAAGGCATCAAAGGCCTTTCATTGATGGCTTGCTACTGGGTAGTTGCAATCGGGTTCTTCATGTTCTATATGGGTCACAGCATGAATGCCATCTATGCGGCCATGTTCGTCACAGGTCTCGGACTTGGATACGCAGGGTCGAACTTCTTCAGCAAATCCGCCGATATCGTTCCGTTTGCAGCAGCAGCTTCTGCCTTTGCTATCCTCTCGGCTTTCAACGGATTGGGCGGTTTCATCTCCCCCTATATCATGACCCCGCTGACCACTGCTCTCGGCTTTGCTCCCGGTAGGCCCGCACTTCTCGTGGGTACCATCGGTCTGGTCGCTCTCGGTATCGTGGCATTCTTCTTCGATCGCGCTACACCCAAGATTCCTGAAAGTGAAAAACCTCAGGCTATTGAAGAAGCGACAATGGCACAGATGGAGGCTCACGAAGCAATAGCACAAGCATAAGTAATCCGATTCATCTTGCTTGAATTGCGTACATTGAAGCAGCATCCTACAATCGGGTAGGGTGCTGCTTTTCTCTTAACTTCAATGGCGGATTTATTGGTTCGAGTATGGAAGGGAGAGACGAAGCATCGATCTTCGTTTAGGAATATGGCAAACTATGAAAACCTTTTCGCACCTATCCTATTGGGCAAGACGTGGTTTCGTAACAGGGTCTTCGCCGCGCCGATCGGAATGGAGTATTATCCGACCGAAAGCTATCATCCCGGGGACGAGTTCATCGCGTTTTTCGAGAGAAAAGCACAGGGTGGGGCGGCGACTGTCAGTATCGGTTCGGTGATGGCCGATAATGCCCGCGGTGCTGTGGGTCCGACGATACGGCTGGATGATCCGACGGCGTTAGCGCCGCACTATCGGCTAGCCCAATGCATAAGTAGGCATGGGGCTGTTGCGGATATCGAACTCCAACATTGTGGCGCAAACGCCTATCACAGCAAACTCGGTCTCGGCAACGAGATCTACGGCGCATTCGCTCTTACTAATGGTCTTGGGATGGATGTTCCCGAAATGCCCGAGGAGATCATACTTGAAACCATCGAGAAATATGGTGATGCGGCGCAAACCGCCAAACATTGCGGTTACGGAATGGTGACCATCCACGCCGGACATGGATGGTTGCTGAATCAGTTCCTCGGATTTGGGAACAACCGCAAAGAT
Organism: Actinomycetota bacterium; assembly: GCA_013335845.1. Taxonomy (GTDB): domain Bacteria; phylum Actinomycetota; class Coriobacteriia; order Coriobacteriales; family RUG844; genus JAAXUU01. Next base: position 1,601 of record JAAXUU010000243.1, on the reverse strand, counting down.
CGATGGGGTGGTTCGATGGAAAACCGCGCACGAATAGTGAACGCCATCGCTGCGAACATCAAGAAGAAGTGTGGGCAGGGATTCCCCATCTGTGTGCGTATCAGTGGTTCAGAGATCTTCGAAGGCGGCTACGACATCGATTACGGTGTGGAGATTGCCAAGCAACTGGATGGTCACTATGATCTGATCAACGTTTCCGTCGGCGCACACGAGGCGCCCGACGTATTCACAAACACCCACCCGAGCATGTTCCTCGAGGATGGCGTCAATGTCGGGTATGCAGCCGAAATAAAGAAAGCGATCGAATACTCCAAAGTCGCAGCTGTGGGGGCTCTTGCCGAACCTGAGCTAATGGAAGATATCATAGCATCGGGCAAAGCTGACGTTGTCATGTTATGTCGCCAACTCATGGCGGATCCGGACACGCCCATTAAAGCCCAAACAGGGAGCGAGAAGGAAATACGCAAATGTATCCGTTGTTTCGAATGCTTCTCGGGTCATTTCACGCATCTCTCCTCGTATTGTGCCATCAATCCGGAAATCGGGTTCGAAAGGGAAGTCAGATACGCGGATCCGGTCATCAAGCACAAGAAGAATATACTTGTCGCGGGTGGTGGAGTTGCCGGTATGCAGGCGGCACTTACCGCATCCGATCGTGGACACAACGTTATCCTTTGCGAGAAAACAGATATGCTCGGGGGGACGTTGCGTTGTGAACAGAAGGTTCCATTCAAGCAGAACCTGCAAAGATATTTGGATCAACAGGGCGAATCGATCAAGGCATCCGATATCGATCTTCGGATGGATACTGAGGTCACACCTGGTTTTGCAGAAGAGATCGCGCCCGATGTTATCGTTGCCGCTTTTGGCGCTCGTCCACTCGTCCCTAAGATTCCGGGAATCGACGGTGAAAACGTCATGGGTGCTGAATACGCTTACATGCACGCCGAAGAGGTTGGCGATAAGGTCATGATCCTCGGCGGAGGGCTGTCCGGCATGGAACTTGCCATATACCTTTCGGGTCTTGGTAGGGAGGTTTCGATTATGGGGAGAAGGAACTGCTTGAACTATTCCGGTAACGTGATCCATTCGATGGCTATCAACAATGAGATCAAGCGGTACGGCATCGGGATCCTAACATCGACAAAAGCGGTGGAGATAAACTCCGAAGGTGTAATCGGTGAATTCGTGGGAGACAGTACTTCGCCTGCCCCTTTATGCGAAACAATAGCGAGAGGGGTATTGACGTCTGTTATTTCTGGGTCGAGATTGGATACCGGTGTCGAAGTCGGCGACAGGAAACTGTATGAGGTGGATACTGTCATCTATGCATTGGGGCAGGTACCGCTGCGTGACGAGGCGGACGCACTTCGAAACTGTGCACCGCTGTTTTTCCAACTGGGTGACTGCGTGGAACCTACGAACATCTATGCAGCGAACGCGTCTGCCTATACAGTCGCGAGGGATATCGGAAGATACTGATCGGACAAAAAGTGAAGCGGTAAGAAGGAGCAATAATCATGGAAAAGTATCCGAATCTATTGAGCCCTATAACAATAAAGGGTGTTACCTATAGGAACCGTATCATAGCGGCGCCTATG
>JAAXUU010000242.1 GCA_013335845.1 Actinomycetota bacterium | reverse complement strand
AAAATGTAAGCAGGCATTGCTACCTGCTGGAAAGTCTGGAAGACTCCGGTTGCCGTGGCCGGTACACATTCCTGGGATATGACCCTACGCTGGAGATCACCTGCATGAACGGGGAGGTTTCCGTGAATGCGGGCTCCGGTATAAAGGTGAGAACCGACGATCCCATCTCCTACATCAAGCAGATCATCGACGACAATATAAGCCCGCGATTTCCTTATCTTCCCCCATTCGCAGGTGGCTTGGTCGGATATTTTTCCTACGATTACATCAAGTACAGTGAGCCGTTCTTGAAGCTGGATGCAAAGGATGAGGAAAACTTCAGGGATTTCGATCTGATGTTGTTCGACAAAGTGATCGCTTATGACAATCTGGAACAGAAAATAATCCTGATCGTCAATATCAAGGTTGATTCACTTGAGGAGAATTATCGTAAAGCTGAGATCGATTTGGAAAATATGGCCCGGCTGATCACATCCGGCGTACCTGCAGATATACAGCCACTGCACCTAAAAGGTGACTTCGAGCCGTTATTCTCTGAAGAGGAATACTGCCGCATGGTGAAAAAGGCGCAGCGGTATATCTACGAGGGCGACATATTCCAAGTAGTGTTGTCGAATCGTCTGGCGGCTGATGCCGAGGGTAGCCTTTTCGATACGTATCGCGTTCTGCGTGATACTAATCCGTCACCCTATATGTTCTATTTCAGCTCCGATGATATCGAGATAGCAGGTTCTTCCCCGGAGACGTTGGTCAAGCTTACCGATGGGAGGCTATTCACCTATCCTCTGGCGGGTACACGCCCACGAGGGGAGAATGCCGAGGAGGATAAGCGATTTGAAGACGATCTGCTCGCTGATCCTAAAGAGCGTGCGGAGCATAACATGCTTGTCGATCTCGGTCGCAACGACCTAGGAAGGATCAGCAAGTTCGGAAGCGTAACCGTTGAGAATTACATGGGCGTGGAGCGTTATTCCCATGTCATGCATATCGGCTCAACCATAACTGGAACCATCTGCGATGATAAGACGGCTCTCGATGCGATAGGATCGGTGCTTCCTGCGGGAACGCTTTCGGGCGCACCGAAGATACGTGCTTGCGAGATAATCAACGAACTTGAAAACAATAAACGTGGCATCTACGGCGGTGCCATCGGTTACATCGATTTCACCGGAAACATGGATACCTGTATCGCGATTCGCATCGCTTTCAAGAAGAACGGTCGCGTGTTCGTGCGTTCCGGCGCCGGTATCGTTGCCGATAGTATCCCGGTGCATGAGCACCGCGAATGTTTGAGCAAAGCGGCAGCGGTCATCAACGCTTTGAAAACCGCAGATGGGGGGATCGACCGATGATTCTACTGATTGATAATTACGATAGTTTCTCTTATAACCTCTATCAAGTCATGGGCTCCATCACTCCTGAAATCGAAGTGATCCGTAATGACGCGATAACGTGCGAGCAGATCGAAACACTTGCACCCTCGCACATCGTTCTTTCGCCGGGGCCCGGTAAACCATCCGGTGCTGGCATCTGTATCGATGTGGCTAGGTATTTTGCGGGGAAGATACCGCTGTTGGGTATCTGTCTAGGTCACCAAGCGATCTGCGAGGCATACGGGGCTACCGTTTCCTATGCCAAACAGCTGATGCACGGAAAGCAGTCGGATATCGTACCTGATGTTTCCTGTCGCATATTCAAAGGGATGCCGGATGTGATACAAGGGGCGCGCTACCACTCCCTCTCTGTCGTGGAAGGCACCCTACCGCATGACCTTCTCGTCACAGCAAGAACGGTCGACGGAGAAATCATGGCAATCAAGCATAGGGAGCACGACGTGCATGGATTGCAATTCCACCCCGAATCGATACTGACTCCCATGGGCACCCTAATCGTGCAAAACTTCTTAAAGGGATACTAAAATGATAAAAGAAGCAACAGCTAAGTTGATAGATAGACAGGACCTTACCTACGAAGAGGCGAACGCCTGCATCGACGAGATCATGTCCGGCAGCACCAGCCAGGTCCAAACCGCCGCGATTCTCACAGCTTTGTCCACCAAAGGTGAGACAATCGAGGAAATAACCGCGTGCGCTGCTGCCATGCGTTCGCATTCAATGAAAATGAAACATAATCTCGATCTGTTGGAAATCGTCGGGACCGGAGGTGACGGTTCGCGGTCCTTCAACATATCGACCACGGCTTCCATCGTAATCGCTTCTGCGGGCGTCAAGGTGGCGAAGCACGGGAACCGTGCTGCCTCTTCGAAATCCGGCGCTGCCGACTGCTTGGAAGCGCTGGGTGTCAATATCGATCTGGAGCCCGAGAAATGTCTGGAACTTCTGGAGAAGATCGATATCTGTTTCTTCTTCGCCCAGAAATACCATGCATCTATGAAGCACGTAGGCCCCGTTCGCAAGGAATTGGGTGTGCGCACGATTTTCAACATCCTCGGTCCGCTGACAAACCCGGCTTCCGCCAACATGCAACTGCTCGGTGTCTACTCGGAAGCCTTGGTGCAACCCCTTGCGCGCGTGCTCTCGAATCTCGGCGTCAAGCGCGGGATGGTCGTGTTCGGCAGGGATAAGCTGGATGAGATCTCCATGTCGTGTTCTACCTCGGTCTGCGAATTCGAAAACGGCCGATACGAATACTATGCTATCAAGCCTGAAGACTTCGGTTTCGAAACCTGCAAAAAAAGTGAGTTGGAAGGTGGTACGCCAGCCCAAAATGCGAAAATCACTCTTTCCATCCTGCGTGGTGAGAAGGGTCCCAAGCGCGAGGCGGTACTTCTCAATGCCGGCGCCGGGATCTATGTAGCGGGAAAGACAGAGAGCTTCAAGGCAGGCGTTGTGCTGGCGGCCGAACTGATCGACAGTGGAAGAGCCATGGCGAAGCTTGAAGAATTCAAGATAGAATCGAATATGTGACATGAACGTCTTACATGAAATAGCAGCAAAAACCAAGGAACGCTATATACACGTGCAAAAAGAGATCCCGCTTTCATGCATCAAGGAAAAAGCACTCAGCATCGAGCGTGCCGGTGATTTTCCTTTTGAGACTGCGATATCCAAGAAGGGCGTCTCCTTTATATGCGAGATAAAGAAAGCATCACCATCCAAAGGGATGATCGCACCGGATTTCCCATATCGTAAGATAGCGGAAGAGTATGAAGCGGCAGGTGCATCAGCCATTTCCTGCCTGACGGAGCCATACTGGTTTCTAGGTAGTGACACCCATTTGCGAGAGGTCGTTCAGGCTGTTGGGATTCCTGTGCTGCGAAAGGATTTCACTATCAGCGAATACCAGATCT
>JAAXUU010000241.1 GCA_013335845.1 Actinomycetota bacterium | reverse complement strand
GCGACACGGTGATAATATCCGCCACGCCCGTTCCCGGGAACGAGAAGGCTGTGACGCGCGTCATCAACGGCTTGGCACGGATCGGTGCGAAGATCTACGACAAAAGCAACGCTTTGGTTCACGTGTCTGGCCATGCGGGTTCTGAAGAGTTGAAGATAGTGCTCACTATGGTGAAACCGAAATATTTCATGCCGGTCCATGGTGAACCTATCCATCTCAAAGCCCATGCGAATCTCGCGCATTCAGTTGGAATACCGAAGAGCAATGTCTTCATCCTCGATAACGGTGACTCCCTCATGTTGGAAAACCACCAAGTCAAGCGCGGTGAAACCGTCGAGACCGGTGTCGTCTTCGTCGAAGGTATTTCAGTCGGCGATACCAATCAAGTGGTTCTCCGCGACAGGAAGTTGCTTGCGAATGACGGAATCGCGACTATCATCGTCATGCTTGATTCCAAGAGGCAGATGCCGGTCGGAGATATCGAGATTATCATGCGAGGTGTTGCGGGCGGGGACGAGAAAGCTCTACTCGCGGAGGCCCATGCCTGCGTGGCAGCAGCTCTCAAGAGTGCCATCGGAACCCATGGGGTGAGAAGGAACATGATTCAACGAGAGGTGAAAGACGCCCTTGCGAAACTCTTGTGGGACCGCTGCCGACGTCGCCCGATGATCATCCCCGTCGTGATGGAGATTTAACCCTGAGGGTAACCGTTTAGGTGCATGCATAATTTATAGGGTAGAATATTAAAAACCCTTTTACGGAGGTAAATTCGTGAGTTCGAGAAACAAAGTATCAAAACCTACCACCTCGAAGAAAGCCTCACCGAAAACTTCCGCTCGTGCAAAGAGCGGTTCATCCCGCACTGCCTATCAAAAGGCCGAAGTGCACAACGATATTTTCGACGAGACCATGAGGAACGACCTCGCCGGTGTTATCATCGCCGTCTTTGCCGTTGCGCTTTTCATCACCGTCCTTTCGCCGGGAGACGGTGTCCTCACGAACTTCGCAGCAAAGGCGATCTTGTATGGATTCGGCGTAGGTGCGTATGTCATCCCCTTTGCCCTTCTGATCTTCGGAGCGTCCTTTTTCACACGGAGCAAGACGGTCCATGTCTGGCGCATGGCGCTCGGACTCGGGCTGATCATCGTTGCGGTAATCTCGATACTGGCCCTGTTCACGCCCGACGCCACAATCGATGCGATGCTTGTTTTCACCTCTGAGAACCTGGTCAGCCGTGGTGGGTATCTCGGAGCGGGAATCGCCTGGTGCCTACTGAAGTTGCTCGGCCGTGCGATCGGAACCATAGTTTTGGTGGGTGTCTCCATAACCGGATGCGTCTTCCTCGGTTTTTCGATTTCAAACATCGTCGAGAGACTACGGACGCGATTCAGCCGTGAGCCTGTTGACGAATACCGTGAACCGCTTCCGGTCCAGCGCCAGAGGAGCCTCAAGACACCTAAAGGAAAACAGCAAACCCTTGTCGACTCACAGGATACTGTTTCAAACAACGATATATACGAGAAGGAGACGCTGCAACTCGACGCGGCCTTGAAATCTTCGATTCCCGAGAAAAAAGGGACTCCTGTTGTAAAGAATGTCGCAGGCCACGTGGTCAAAGCGCATTCGGAGCCCCGAGCGATGGAGGGATTCGAGTTGCCACCGCTGACTATGCTCAACACATCGTCTTCCTCGGCGAAACGTACTAAAGCCGAACAATCGGAACTCAAGGAAGTCGCCCAAGGTCTGCAACGGACATTGAATGATTTCAATCTCGACGCTCGCGTCGTCGGTTGGGTGGATGGACCGACATTCACGATGTTCAAAGTCGAGATGCCGGCGGGTGTGCACCTCACGAAGATAACAGGTTTGCAAAACGACATCGCACTTGCATTGGCCGCGGATTCAGTACGCATCTTCGCCCCGATTCCCGGAACTTCACTTGTCGGTATAGAGATACCCAACAAGACACGCGCCTCGGTCCTTCTCGGTGATGTTTTGGCACACGTGAAGGGCGGGCCGCTCGTCTTGGGCATCGGAAAGGATGTCGAAGGAGACACGATCGTCGCCGATCTTGCGAAAATGCCCCACCTTCTCATCGGTGGTACGACCGGTTCCGGTAAATCCGTTGCGCTGAACTCGATGCTCATGTCGATACTGATGCGCGCGACACCGGCCGAGGTCCGTATGATCTTGATCGACCCTAAACGCGTGGAACTTTCCATCTATAACGGAATACCACATCTTTTCGTTCCCGTAGTGACCGACCCGAAAGAGGCTGCGGCGGTTCTCGCTTGGGCGACGATTGAAATGGATAGACGTCTCAAGGTGTTCGAGAAAGCCCAGGCCAAGGATATCGGGATTTACAATTCGAAGGTTCAAAGTGGGGAAGTGGGTGAAGAAGCGGTCGAACTGCCCTATATGGTCATCGTGATCGATGAGTTGAGCGACCTAATGATGGTTATGGGGAAAGAAGTTGAAGGTTCGATCGTCCGTATCGCACAACTGGCACGCGCAGTGGGCATCCACCTGATTGTTGCAACCCAGCGCCCGTCCTCCAACGTCGTAACAGGCATGATCAAGGCGAACATCGTGAATAGGATCGCATTCAAAGTCGCAACCGTTATCGATTCGCGTGTCGTTTTGGATCAGCCGGGAGCTGAAAAGCTCATAGGACTTGGAGATTTACTGTTTTTAACCGGTGGCGCAGGAAAACCCAAGCGTATTCAGGGATGCTATGTAAGTGACGATGAAATCAATGAAACCGTCAACCACCTCAAGGCTCAGGGTGAACCGGATTATCATACGGAAGTTCTGGCGACGCATGTGAACGTCGGCGGAGGGGGACCTTCGATGTACGGTGATGATTCCGGGGATGATGACCCGCGTATTTGGGAGGCGGCGGAAATCGTCGTCTCGTCGCAGCTGGGTTCGACTTCCAATATCCAACGTCGCCTGAAGGTTGGGTATTCTCGGGCGGGACGTATAATGGACCAGTTACACGATAAGGGTATCGTCGGTCCTCCGGATGGCAGTCGTCCGCGGGAAGTTCTCGTTGATACGATGGAGCTTGAAACCTTGAAGGCATTCGAATCCTATGATGCGGAGAACGATCAGTAATGGCTAAGGAACATTTTGGAGATATACTACATACAGAGCGTGAGAAGCTCGGTCTATCTTTAGATCAAGTTATGGCTTCCACTCGGGTACGCAAGAAATTCCTTGAGGCATTTGAAGAGGCTAACTTCCTTGAGATGCCTCCACATGGTTATGCCGTCAACATGATCGTGTCCTATGCTCGATTTTTAGGTCTCGACCCTCA
>JAAXUU010000240.1 GCA_013335845.1 Actinomycetota bacterium | reverse complement strand
GAGAACGAAGAACATAAACCAAGTGAACTTGTTGACTCCGAATGAATCAAGCACACTGGAAACAGAGAATGTGCGCTTGTTTTCCATTGTTCCTCCTAGTGTCGATGAGGTACCTGAAACGAACGACTTGCCATCCATTTGTGATCGTGGTTCCGCGATCAGCGTTTTCGCACTCAGCGCTTTCTCTTTATGGGAAACCCCATATGGATCTTGGCGATTTGAAGAGGCCCCGATAATCGAGATGTGCAAGTTGATGCACATCCCATCATGGGGCCTCTCCTTTTTATCGAATGAAAGAGAAGCTTTAGAACATCAGTTCGGACATCCTGTCGATCTCTTCATCGGTGGCCTCATATACACCTGGGAACGAACTGACATTCAATCCCTGACTGAGGCCTGGGATGAAGTAGAGCTTCCCACAATTCCTGCATGCCCTTTCGATATGCTTGGCAAGGTTCTCACGCGTCCAACCGGGGAAGTCGACGACACCGCTGTCGATGTCTCCCATGAAGGTGAGCTGACTACCGTACTTCTCGATCAGCTCCGGCGTGTTGTTGGTGGTCATGACGCCTTGCCAGATGTCAATCCCCATCTCGATCATGAATTCGACGAGATTCGCCGCATAACTGTCGCTATGATGGATGATCAACTCGACGCCGTTCTCCTTGTAGTACCCATAGATCTTCTTATAAGCGGGAAGGATGAACTCCTCGAACGTAGCAGGTGAGATGAAGGAGTTGGTCTGACTGCCCCAGTCATCATGGTGGAACAATGCATCGGGATGTAGATGGTCGATGAACTTCTTGGCAAGCTCGATTTCGAATTCGACGAGAAAGTCGATCAACTCGTGCATCGCCTCGGGCTCTTCGTAGAAGTTCATCATGGCGTCCTCCATACCCATCAGGTAGTGGAGGTGTTCGAAAATGCCGGGGGCGACGAAGGCTGTTACGTACTGGTCGTTGCGGTCGACGGCTTCTGCTGCCGCGATTGCTTCAGCCCAAGCCTCCTCGGGATGTATGAGATTCGGGGCTTTAACAGTTTCCCGCCATTTCGTGATGTCGTTCACGACCTTATGTTCTTCGTCGTGAACCGGGAAAGCACCGATCTGGCCTTCAGGCCAAACTATAGTGACGCCCCACTCGTTTTTGACCTGCCCGCCGATAGGTGGTTTGATACGCGTGATAGGCGTTTTCAGCATCATGGCGAAAGCCTCATATTGCTTCACAAAACGATCGGGGTTCCCACCTTTCATTACCTCAACCAGATTCTGTCTTCTCGTTAACATGAATTCGTCTCCTTTTTTCCTTATTTTCAGTCAGCAAATGTCTTGCAATAGATGTGTGTTTCGGGTTTCTTGTTAAGCCGTTTCGACGGCAGCCGCTGCGCGCTCTGCGATCTCTTTGTCCATCTGGGCTACCTTTTCATTGGTGAGCTTGAACCAGATCAGCGGGATAAGGGATATCACTATGAAAATTATCGGCATCAGTGCGTATACGGTCCGGATACCACCTGCATACACTGTCGGATCGGCTGCGGTTGCAGCATAGCCGATTGCTCCGAGTGTTGCAGGGATGATCACGCCTCGAACGGCCACGCCGAGTTTGATGGCCAACGAGCAGAATGCCATGGTGACACCGCGAGCCTGACCGCCCGTCTTCCACTCGCCATACGTTCCGCACATGGCGTAAAGGTTCGATGTCAGTCCATAGGCAAGACCGAAGAAGGTTTGACCGCAGAAGAGAGCCGCACCGACAGCAATGAGGTTGACCGGCAGAACGAGGACTAAGCCTTGGAAAACAAGCCAACCGATTACGCCGACCAAAGTGGTCTTCTTCAGGCCGATCTTCTTGCTCAAGCGTACCGTGAAGCCCGCACCGATAACACAGCCGAGGTAGAAGCAGACGAGTAGGATCTTAACATCCCCGGGTACTCCGAGCACGCATTTGGCATAGTAGGCGCTTAGGGAAGCGACACCATAGAAGGCGACAAGTCGTAACGCATCATGCAGCAGGACGACGATGAGCTGGTCGTTGGTAGCGATAGCGCGACCCATATCCTTAAAGGAAACAGGCTTTGCGAGCGACTCGGCAAGGTCGTGGCCCTTGGTGATAGCGTAGTGGATGTAATAGCAGATCAAAAATATCAGGGCCACGATGAGCGCAGCTACGGTGTACGCAGCAACAGGCACAGTGCCGGTGGTCGCGCCAGAGGCGAATACCGCGAACAGCGCCGTGGTGATTGCAGGAACAATGTAAGAACTGCCGATTTTACCTATATTTGCACCCATCGCGATGCGTGCAGAGAGCCATGAGCGATCGTTTTGGTCTTGTGAGATGACCGGGATGAGATTGCGGTTCGCGGTCCAGCAGATGTTCCAGACAAAGTGGCTAACGACATAGCCAATACCGATCAGGATGCCGGCGGTCACGTCTCCACCAATTTTCGTGAAGCACAAGACGAAGAACACTGTGACAATAGGTGGGCAGATGAGCAGCCACGGGCGGTACTTACCGCTTTTGAACTTTACTTTATCAATCACGATGCCGGCGATAACGGCTGAGATCGCATCTACGATTGCAGTGGAACCTGCAATTATGCCCGTGATCGCGAGGGGAAGAAGCGCAACATCGGTGAGAAAGATCATGAAGAACACAGTCTCCATGGTGGCCATCAAAGAGAAGCCCACCTCGGAGATGCCCCAGACGCCCTTGACACTTTTCTTTAGAGCCATGAAAAAGCCTCCTAACCTGTGCAAATTATACACAGCTGCAGAAATGGGTAATTACTTGTAGAGAGATTTCTCACTACAAGCATATTTTTACCAGATTAATATACGTAAGGCGATATCTACAATTTCCAGAAATGCTATACTGCGACTGTGCATAATTCACAGTCGCATTCGAAAGAAGCCCAAGAACCCGATTTATCCAACCGCACTCGGTCGTGGAGGCCCCATGAAATTGTCGTTCAGATTCTTCCACACGAAGATCACCCATCTTCACCCGGGTGCATCCATGGTGTTAACAGGAGACGAGATGCCTATGTTTTCTACATTAGGTATTATCTCCGATGATGCGGAAGTCTCCGATGAGATCATCTATATCGATGTTTTCCCTCGCTCTGAAGATTTCCCACCCGTCCACGCCTCGGTCATCACGACGGAATCGCGGGCGGGGTTTTTCAAAGAATGCAATCTGGTCGTTCTTCCCGACGGAAGCGACCTCGTCAAAATAACCCAACTCGTATCGCGCACTTTCACCTACTACTTCGGTTGGTCGGATGCGCTTTACGAAGCGATAGCAAAGAATAACGATCTGCAGGTGA
>JAAXUU010000239.1 GCA_013335845.1 Actinomycetota bacterium | reverse complement strand
GCTCGGTACGCCCGGCGCCCTCTGGCACCTGCCGTCGCACCTGGTCACTCCGCTGCGCGACGAGGGAAGCCACTCCCTCGCCGATACTATGAATCAGATCGTGCTGCTGTTCGGTAAGCGCAAGGCCCGTCAGTTACCTGACAAGGAACACCCCTTCGGTCATGCTCGGGCCACATTTTTCGCCTCTTTCCTGGTGGCCAGCTTATTGTTCTTCGTTGGTGGCGCCTACTCGTTGATGGAGGCCATCGAAAAGATCTCACATATCAACGAGGGTGTGGCAGCAGTTCATGGTCCACAAAGTTACATGCTAGCCGTGGCTATCCTGGTGGTCTCGATACTGCTCGAGGCGTTCAGTCTGCGCACAGCCCTGCACGAGGTCAAGGAGCAGCAAGAGCTGGACGGCACCCAAAAGGGCATCTTCGCCTTCTTCAAGGATACACGCAACTCTCCATTGATAGTCATTCTTACCGAGGACTTCGCGGCGATGTTGGGTTTGCTGTTCGCCCTGATCGGTGTGGTGCTTACGCTGGTCACCGGCAATCTGATATTCGATGCCATCGGTGGTGCAGCCATCGGCGTGTTGTTGATCGTGGCGGCCGGTGTTTTGGGGCGCGAGATCGCCTCGTTGATCATCGGCGAATCACTACCTGATGCTCAACTCGCCCGCATTGAAGAACTAGTTGTAGCTGTGGACCACGTGGTGGAGTGCCGCAGGATCAAGACCGTGGCGATTGGCGCCGATACCGTGTTGGTGGAGGTGGACGTGGTCTTCCCCATTGACGGCAGCGTCTCGGCCGCAGATATCATGACTGCCACAACCAAAATCAAAGCTGCCATCAAAAGCAGCCTGGGTTCTGAGGACACCTATGTCAGCACCTGCGTCGAAGCCGTGGCACCGAAAAATTTGGTCGACTCGAATGGGTGCGGAACCGTGGCCTAGGCGGACTTGGGTACCATTCTCGCAGATAGTACATCTGCCATGGACGTTGAGTAAGGACACCCCATGCTATACCTATCGAAATCGAAATATTGCAAAGCAGTGCAGTGCCCTAAGCAGTTGTGGATGGGTGCGTACATGCCCGAGCAATTCGACGAGTCCGTGATGGACGCAGCGGTGTTGCAGGCGGGAAACGAAGTCGGCGACCTCGCGATGGGCTTGTTCGGCGACTATGTCGAGGTCCCTTTCGAGAAACCGGTCTCCAAGATGGTCGACACCACGAGGGCTCTGCTCGAAGCCGGCGCGCGAACCATCGCCGAGGCGTCCTTCTCGTATGATGGCAATTTCTGCTCGGTCGATATTCTCGTCGTCGAAGATGATGGGCTGTCCATCTACGAGGTGAAAAGCTCAACCAAACTCAAAGATATCTATAAACACGATATCGCCTACCAGGTATTCGTCCTGCGCTCGCTTGGATACCCGGTTAAGAGCGCGTCGTTAGTGCATATCGATAATCAATACGTCCGGCACGGCGAGCTTGAACTCGACAAGTTATTTGCAATCGAGAATGTCACCGAAGAGGTCTTCCTCTTGCAAGCAGATGTGCAGAATAGACTCGCTTTTCTGGATATCTACATGGCGCAGGAAGAGGAACCTCCTTACGCCATTGGGCCATGGTGTTCCTCTCCGTACAACTGTGGTTTCTGGCTCTATTGCTCGCGTAATGTTCCCTCCCCCAGCGTGTTCGACATCGCCAAGTTCAAGCTGGACAAGAAGTTCGAACTGTACAATAACGGCATCATGAGTTTCGAGGATCTGGCCGAAAGTGTAGCGATCAATCAACTGTGCGCGAAGCAGCGCATGCAGGTTGAGTCCTATGTGAACGATCTGCCACCCTATGCAGACAAGGATAATATCGAGGAATTCATAGACTCCCTGAGTTTTCCTCTCTACTTCTTGGATTTCGAGACCTACCAACCCGCCATCCCACCCTATGACGGTCTGAAACCCTATGACCAGATCCCGTTCCAGTATTCGTTGCATAAGTTGGAGAGCCTCGATGCGGATCTCGAGCATTTCGAGTTCCTCGCAGAAGCAGGAAACGACCCTCGCCGGGCGCTTGCAGAGCACTTGTGCAGTGACATCCCTGCGGATTCTTGCGTGACGGCGTACAACATGACGTTTGAGAAGTCGAGGATCAAGGAGCTTGCTTATACGTTCCCAGACCTTTCAGAGCACCTGCTGAACATCTGCGACAACATCAAGGATCTGATGGTCCCCTTCCAAAAAGGGCAGTACTACAACAACGCCATGTATGGGTACTATTCGATCAAATACGTTTTGCCGGCCTTATTCCCAGATGACCCCTCGCTCAACTACGGCAATCTCGAAGGTATCCATAACGGTAGCGAGGCGATGAGCGCCTTCCCCGCTCTTGTCGGTAAGACGGCAGAAGAGCAGGCCATTATCCGCAGGAATCTTCTCGCCTATTGCAAGCTGGATACGTACGCGATGGTCAAAGTTTGGCGCGTACTCTACGACATCGCGAAGAGTTGATTGCGAAAAGTAGATCACGAAGAGTAGATTGCGAAAAGTTGGTAGTCTTTTTCTCGATACCCTCTTGACTCTCCCCCTGCGGGAGGCTGGAAGATGAATCCGTGAAGAGAGAAGGAAGCGGATGTACCGAATCGGCGAGTTTTCGAAGATGAGCAAAACAACAGTCAAGACGCTGCGCTACTATGATGAAGTCGGCCTCCTGAAACCCAAACGCGTGGATGACTTCACCGGTTATCGCTTTTACACGACGGACCAGCTCGTGAGATTGCATCACATCCAAGCGCTCAGGCAGATCGGCTTGTCCATCGATGAAATCAGACTGATTATGAGCGGGCGCGACGCCAGCGCAATCATGCAGCGCCGGAAGCGCGAGCTGGAATCGGATATCGCCCGCTGCACAGAACAACTTTCTCGAATCGAATTCATGCTGTCCGGAAAAGAGGAGTTGAGCTCTATGCAGTACCAAGCCGTTTTGAAAGAGATTCCTGAATGCATCGTCTATTCGAAGAAGATCACGGTGCCGAATTATGGCGCATATTTCACCGTGATTCCTGCGATCGGCCAAGAGGTCATGGACGCCTACCCGGATTTGAAATGTGTCGTGCCCGAATACTGCTTCATCGTTTACCTTGATGACGAGTACAAAGAAAGCGATATCAATGTGGAATTCTGCGAAGCCGTTGATAAGATGTGCGAGGATTTCGACGACATCAAGTTCAAGAACATAGATGCCGCGACGGTCGTCTCGGTGATGCACAAAGGTCCCTATGCCGGATTAAAACAGGCATATGCCTATGCATTCAACTGGATAGAGGAAAACGGCTACATCGTTGTA
>JAAXUU010000238.1 GCA_013335845.1 Actinomycetota bacterium | reverse complement strand
CGCGGTCATTCAGTAGGCGCGAATAGATGTCATAGCTTCGCTCCCCGCGAGGAGATTGCTCGACAACATAAGGTATGAGAGCGGCCTTCGTCGTTTCAAATTTCATGTTTGCTCCTAACTCGTATACTTTGCTGTTTGCTCATAGTACGCGCAATCCGTGCTAGCCATAAGACTGCACGGATTGAGTATGCAATTTTATGTCAAAAATACACGAAGCTGTTACTCTTCTGACTTCTCCGAGTCCTGAACTTTCTCGGCAGCCTTCTTCGTGGTCTTCTTCGCGGCCTTTTTCTTAGCGGGTTTTTCTTCCGCCTTCACTTCTTCGGCTTTCGCAGCCGAAGGGTCGACCTCGGTAACGATGGCCGTCTCGAGAAGCCACTCGATCGCTTTATTGCGGGCAATAGCCTCACGGACCTCGCCCAAGCGGTAGTCATCTTCCCACTCTTTGCGAAGCGCTGCGGGATCTTCGATACCCGGAGCATTGAACTCTTTGTCGATATCTTCCTCAGTCACTTCGAATGCCAGTTTGCGAGCGATAGCATCAAGTGCAAGGTTCTGATTCGCGATATCCTTAGCCTGAGCCTGAAGATCCCCTTGGAATTCATCAGCCGTGATGCCCCTTTGCGAAAGATAGACATCGAAGGTGATACCCTGCTGCTGCAAACTGTTGAAGAAACGCTGAGCGAGATCGCCGAAGGAGATATTGATCATTGCTTCGGGTGCTTCACCGATCAGTCGCTTACCGATAGCATCCAGGCACTCCTGCTCCTTGATGCGAGGCAGGGTGCTACCCTTCTGCATTGCGATGCTCTCCCGCACCCGTGCAGTCAGCGTAGCAAGGTCATCGAAACCGCAGGTTTGAGCGAATTCGTCGTTCACCTCTGGAAGTAGTTTTGTGCGGATCGAATTGATGGTGACTTCACAGGACGTCTGTGCCGAATCGCCATCGAATGTGATATCGAATTTCTTGGTCTCGCCGATGTTCATGCCGATCAGGTTCTCATCGAACTCCTTCGGCATATAGTCTTTACCAAGCTCGAAGTTGCGTTCATCGAAAGTAAGCGCGTCGACTTTCTCGCCTTCCTTTTCGGATTCCATCTTTATGGCGACGGTATCGCCATCTTGTACCGGGCGGCCCTCTACATCCTCGTAAGTGAAGTAATAATTACGAAGCATATCGACCTGCTCGTTTATTTCGCTTTCGGTCGGCTCTGCGGCGGGCATCTCTATCTCGACAGGCTCATAGGAGGTGAGTTCCAATTCGGGTTTGACCGAAACCTTGAGCTGGAATGAATAATCCGCATCTTTATGCACGAGATCGGTGTTAAGAAGTTCCGGTTTATCGAGCACGGTCAGGTTCTCGATGTCGAGAACCATGGGATAGATCTTGTCGATCAAGTTATTGGTCGCGTCGGCGAAAATCACTTCTTTCCCGATAAGATTGTCGATCACGTTGCGAGGCACCTTGCCAGGGCGGAACCCATTGAAACGATACTTCGTAGACGCTGTCTTATACTCATCGTTTATACAGCGAGTTACTTCTTCGGCCGACACGGTAACGCTCAGCTTTACGGAATTCTCTTCAAGCTTTTCAACGGTGGTGCTTACGATCTTATCCAACGCTTCCTCCAACTGAATAATTTAATGGTGCGGGCGAGAGGACTTGAACCTCCACGAGTCACCCCACTAGAACCTAAATCTAGCGCGTCTGCCAATTCCGCCACGCCCGCAAAAAACACTAACCTATGCATGATAGCAAATATCACAAGGATACGTACAAAATATCGTGATTTTTTCCCGTGGTCGCCCCAAACGAGCCAACCATGTGTGAGAACGGTGCTCCTAAAACAACGGTTTCAAAATCAAACGAAAGCCATAAAGACCTTTGCAAGTACGAAACCGATGATACCGCAACCGGGGAACGTGAACACCCATGCCCATATCATATCCTTGGCAGCACTCCAGTTCACAGCACTTGCGCGCTTTGCGGTGCCGACGCCCATAATCGCCGTCGTCTTCGTATGAGTGGTGGAAATCGGAAGGCCGGTTATCGTGGAGATGTAGATGCAAACGCTCGCTGCGGCTGTAGCTGAGAAGCCTTGCCATTTTTCCAGTTTCACCATATCCATACCGACGGTCTTTATGATCTTCTTGCCGCCGATCGCAGTACCGGCACTCATGCTGGCAGCACTGAGGATCATGATCCACATAGGAAATTGGAGGGTCGAATTCTGGTCGTAGCCCATGGCAAGTATGACACCGAGCACAAGAACCGTCATGAACTTCTGACCGTCCTGCGCACCGTGCATGAAGGCGAGAACAGCGGCGGCGATGTCCTGGAGTCGAGCGAATGGCGTTTCGGCCTTGCGATAATCGATGTTTCGACAAAGAGCGGCGATGAGTTTCGTCAAAGCCCAGCCCGACAGAAAGCCGAGCCCCGTCGAAAATACGAGACCGTAGATGACCTTCACCCATTCATGCTGGTTCACACCAGAAAGTCCACCCTGGAGCGCGATAGCCGCACCGGTGAGGCCGGCAACGAGGGCATGGGATTGACTCGAGGGAATTCCCAGCATCCATGTACCGACGCCCCAAATGACGATCGCCACCATTGCAGCAGCAAGTGCTATGAGCGCCATTTCGTTGTTTCCGCTGAAGTTGACCATCTTGAATATGGTTTTCGCGACAGCGGTGGAAATCGAGGTCATCAGGACCACACCGAGGAAATTGAAGATGGCTGCCATACCGATTGCCAAACCGGGAGACATCGAGCGAGTCGCCACACACGTAGCGATGGCATTAGATGCATCGTGTGCGCCGTTGAGAACGATGATTCCGATACTCAATATGAAGATAATCAACAATACAGGGTTTGAAAGCAACTGAGGTAAGACAGCTGTCAAGCTTAAATCCGGCATAACATCCTCTCGAAACGTTCCGCAACGACGCATACGTAAACACGCTGCCAACTGAAAAATCGACTACGATGTACAATCTCTATGGATCCGACTACACAATGTACCGAAGCCGGATCAGGTATTCTTCATGATGATGGTATTGATGATATCCGCCGCACGCTCGCATGAGTCGCAGCAACGCTCAAGTCGGTCGAACGTCTTGGTCCATGCAAGGATCACGATAGGATCCTCCACCGTCGTGTAGAGTTTCCTCATCGTTTCGATGTACAGCCTGTCGGCTTCTTCCTCGTAGGTATTCACATCGACGAGGTGCTGATGGATGGTTTTAGACTTTTTGAACTTAGGAAATTCGATCAATGCCTGACGCAAAGCCTCTGTCGACTTCGCGATGATAGCTACCATC
Organism: Actinomycetota bacterium; assembly: GCA_013335845.1. GTDB lineage: Bacteria > Actinomycetota > Coriobacteriia > Coriobacteriales > RUG844 > JAAXUU01. Next base: position 22 of record JAAXUU010000238.1, on the reverse strand, counting down.
TCGAGGGCTTCAGGTACGATCT
>JAAXUU010000237.1 GCA_013335845.1 Actinomycetota bacterium | reverse complement strand
CATCTCTCCGGGGATCCGATGACTGGTTCGGGTTTATGCGCATGCACGAAATTGAAGCAACCCAGTGTATCAATGATGGTCGAGTGGCTTATAGAGAACGATTTTGTGGTGAGCGAGGCGGGCTCTGATGATAAGCGCACGAAGCACATACGACTTGCGGATTGTGGCGTAGCCGCAGCTTGCGCAATCCTGGACAAACTGTAATCTGGCTGAGGTTGTTCAATAGACTAGGGGACATGTAAGATATGGGCAATTCTTTTTCACGCCGTGATTTCATGAAAACAACCGGTGTAGACGCAGCGAGTTCGGATATTGCATGTGCGTTGCCGGTAAATATGCGTAATTTGAAGGTTGACTATGCAGTCGCCGCTAACGCAGATGAAGAGCAGGAATTCATCTGTGGTTGCTCGTGGAGCTGTTCGTTTTGCCAGTACGCAGTTACCGTTCGTAACGGTAACATCTCCAATTTTCGTCCTTTGAAAGGTTACGACCAGCGTATGTGCTTGCGTGGTCGATCACGAATTCAGCGTACATATTCCGAGGAGCGCGTACGCTATCCTATGAAGCGTGTTGAGGGAACTCCTCGCGGCGGAGGTCGGTGGGAGCGCATCACATGGGATGAGGCGGCGGATCTTATCGTTACACAATGGAAGGCGACTGCTGAAAAGTACGGTACGCTGGCAAACGGATATTATCAGTGTTCCGGTTCTCAGGGTGTACTGCACGGTAATTCCGGAATGGTAAAGCGTTTCTTCAATGCCCTCCAAGTTACGTACTGGGACTACTCTTTCGATATTGCCAATTTCTTGGGCCTTTTGCGTTCGGGTGTTTTCTGGTTCGACCAGAACGAGCCCAAGGATTTCGTCAATTCCGATGCTATCATTCTCTGGAGCGCGAATCCCGTGAACTCCAACATCCAAAACTGGCAGTTCATTGCGAATGCCCAAGAGGCGGGTGTGAAGCTCGTTGCAATCGATGCGTTGTTCTCACCGAGCGCGGCCAAGGCCGATCGTTGGATACCGATGTACCCGGGCACCGATGGTGCGTACCTTCTGGGTCTGTGCCGCAAGTTCATTAACGAGAACCTTTATGATGCCGACTTCGTCATGAACCATACGTGTGCGCCCTTTCTCGTCAAGAAGTCCGACGGCAAGTACGTGCGTGGAAGCGAATTCGGCATCGGCCTACATCCCGGCCCCATTTTCTGGGGCACCGAGCTCCCAACGGAAATCGACCCGATCATGGTATGGGACGATGCAGTCGGCAAGCCTGTTCCTTTTGATGAGGCTATCGACCCCGTCAAGGAGAGCATTCCGGACGCTCAATACACCACCGCATGGGAACTCTTCCGTGATCACGTGCAGGAATGGACGTTCGACAAGGTCCAAGAGACCTCGAACATCGCCGAAGACGATTTCAACTATTTGGCTGACTTATTGCTTCCTAAGAATAAGATCGCTCACTACATCAACTTCGGAATGGGTGCCTACGAGGGCGGTCTCCGTTCGGCGTACACGCTCGGATCGTTGCTCAGCTTGACAGGCAATTTCGGGGAGCCGGGTCGCAGTACAGGTGGTTTCGACTTCATGTACGGCAATTTCTTCAACCATGTCTGCTCGGTTCCTTCGAACGGCAGCAGCATGAGCACCGTTTCCGTTCTCGCCGGATGCGATGCTATGACCACCGGGAAATTGAACGGTGAAGATTACCCGATCAAGAACCTCTGGGTGACCCATGGTAACTTGCTTTCGGGCAACGTGAATGCGAATCGCCTGAAGACGGAGTGGCTTGATCCAATGGAGCAGATCATAGTTACGGATTGCTTCTGGTCCGAAACCGCTCGGTACGCCGATATCGTACTTCCGGCATGCGACACGTACGAGTACGAGGATGTAGTGCCTCTCTCCCATGAGCGCAACGTGCGCATCTCCGAGAAGGCCATCGATCCTCTGTGGGAAGCAAAACCCGATGCTGATATCTGTCGTTTCTTCGCTGCGAAGTTCGGTATCGCTGACGTCGTGAATGACATTAGTGATGAGCAGTGGTTCGAAGCCACGTTCAGCACGGAAGCCGCGCGCAAGCACGGTATCACCATGGAGGCTCTGCGCAAAGAGAAGAAAATGCGCTATGTCGACGGAGAGCCCTACATCGGAAATACGAATCTGGACAACTTCGCTACCGAAACGGGACGCTTGATGTTCTACAACGACGTCGTGTATCCACGTACCGCCTCGAACTACGAACTGGATCCCGAGCGCGAGAAACTCCCGTCCTACTTCGAGAACGTCGAGTCGGGCAAGAATAGCGTGCTGAAGGACAGGTTCCCCTTCGTCATCAGTTCTTGGCGTAATCCTATCCGTGTTCATTCGACCATGTTCATGAAGACATGGGCTCGTGATGTCTCACCGGAACCGACTGTGTTTATCAATCCCAAGGATGCTGAGGAATACGGCATCGAGCATGAAGCATACGTCAAGTTGTATAACGATCGTGGGCATTTCGTCGCCAAGGCTATTCATCACGCCGATATGCAGCCGGGATGTCTCTGTTATCCGAAAGGTTACCAAGCATCGGAGACGAAGTCGGGAGGGTTATCCCAGATCACAACAGACTACACCGACGGATATGCGATGAATTGTTCATTCTTCGACAATCGTGTCGCAATATGCCTGTGGGACGTAAAGGAGTAAGTCATGGCTCTTCAGTATGGCATCGTGGTCGACACGAAGCGTTGTATCGGATGCTGGACATGCAGTGTCACATGCAAGCTTGAGAACAATATCCCCGAAGATGTCTGGTGGAATCGCGTCCTCACCATCGGTGGCAAAGGTACGGATACGCCGGCAGGCGAATGGCCGAATTTGAAGATGAGTTACGTGGTTATGCAGTGCCAACATTGCAGTGAACCTGAATGCGTCAAGGTCTGCCCTGTGGGAGCTCCCCATAAGGATCCTGAAACGGGCATCGTCATGCAAGACCCCGACAAGTGTATCGGTTGTCGCTATTGCATTGCCGCTTGCCCGTATACCGGGGTTCGCAGCTTCAACTGGGACGAACCGAAACCTGCTATGGAATTCCCTGGTGGTAACAGCAAAGCGCCCGATCATCAGAAGCATACGGTGGAGAAGTGCACGATGTGTGCACACCGCGTTCTCGATGGCGAACTCCCGGCTTGTGTGGAAGGTTGCCCTGCGCGCGCGCGGTTTTTCGGTGATTTGAACGACTCCGAGAGCGACGTCTCGAAATTGATTGCTACGAGAGAACACATGCAACTGCTCCCCGAAAAGGAAACAGGTCCGAACATCTATTATTTAGTATAAGAACGGTCGATATGAATATAAAT
>JAAXUU010000236.1 GCA_013335845.1 Actinomycetota bacterium | reverse complement strand
CAGTATCAAAGCCTGATTGATCATACTATTCAGAACAAGGATGATTATAATGAAGATCATGACCTTCCTGAATCGCTCCTGGTGTATCCTCTAACCCATTTCATAGGCACTATCATGATACTCACCATCGCTATGTTGAGATTTTCTTCTGATACGCCTGCATAGAACCAGGTTCGTGATTGAGAGCGCTTCCAAGAACCAAGACCGATGCATGATAGAACTCATCATCGACAAAAGTAGCAAAGCTATTTGTTCGGGGAAACGTTTGCCGGTTGGCATGTTGCTATTCATATGGCTCTCTTGCTTCTCTCGATGGGTTTTGTGCAAATTCCTAAATAATGACAAGCTATTATATCAAAAGATAAATAAATAAATGATGTATAGCTACATACCTCATGAGATTCAAAAAACCGATCAAAGCTTATGCGCGCATCTTTGCGAGCATCAGGCTGAAGGGTCCAAGCCAAAAGGATTTCTCAGGCATTTGCTAAAACTGAGGCCATGACGGGAATGCTACTTGACATATGAATTACGTTGGTTGAACATGTAACAATGTAAATAGATAACAATGTTAATAATTAACGTGAGGATACGAATTTTGGACGAGCAGCAAAAGAATCTTTTCGAAACCTTCGGACTTTTCCATAAGTTGAATTTTTCATCCATTCTCCCTGACATATCTCAAGGCGTATCTGCAACGCTCAGAGTAATCGAGCATTCAAGTAAAGAAAGCGGGGGTAAGGGGGCAAAAATATCAACTGTTGCCGAGAAACTGCATGTCGCTCCATCGGCGGTTTGTAGAACTCTTCGCAGTCTTGAAGAAAAGGATCTCGTACTGAGAACCGTCGACAGCAGCGACCGCAGAAATACCTACGTTGTGCTCACGGACAAGGGGAGACAGCTGTTCGACGAGACAGAAAAAATAATGAGTGAGTTTTTAACTTCGGTTCTGAATAAGATCGATGCAGAGGATATCGAGCGCCTGAATCTTTATTTGAGGCAGATCTATGAAGTTGCCCAGGAAGAAATCGCACTTCGGAAATGTCAGAACAGGAAGGACGAAGCAGAAGATGAATAAAATCCTTAGGAATCTTCGCCCCTACTGGAAATCGGTGCTGATTGTCATCGCATTACTTGTCGTTCAGGCATGGTGCGACCTCTCATTACCTCAGTATACCTCGAATATCATCGATGTCGGTATCCAGAATAGCGGCGTGGCACATGTAGTGCCGGAGGCTATCACGGCTGAGGAATTCACGACAGCTGAGCTTTTCATGACCGATGATGAAGTTAAAACATGGAACGAAAGCTATACCGTCGACGGGGAAGTCTATCGACTGAATGTGACTGACGAGGATGCGCTTGACGTGCTGGACCAAGAGTTATCTATGCCGTTGATCTTGGATTATCAGATGTCAGCCGTTGATGAAGCTTCCTTTAAGAAGATGATTGCCGAGCAGACGGGTGTGGACGAGGCGGATCTCGCAGGTAGCTCCATCGAAGACATCGGCACACAGATGGGGCTGACGTTAGAGACATTCACGCGCGTTGAGGAAGACGACAACGGTAACGACATCGAAGTCACGCGCGTAGATATTCGACGGATATTCCAAGCGATGACTGCAAGCGGCATGATGTCCAAAGACGACATCCTGACGATGAGGGATACTCTGGAGACGACTTTTGAAACAATGGGTAGTTCCCTCACTACTTCAATGGGCATCGCGTTCGCCGTCCAGAGCGATAAGGATGCGGGCGTCGATCTAGACACTATCCAGATAAACTATTTATGGTCTACCGGTCTCAAGATGGTCGCTCTTGCGTTGCTCATGGGCATCTTAACGATTTTCGTAGGGTTCTTGGGCGCAAAGGTCGGTGCTGGAGTCGGTAGGGACCTTAGAGGGAATGTATTCAAAAAGGTCGTAGGATTTTCAAATACTGAGATGGAGCAATTCTCGACTGCTTCGTTGATAACCAGAAGTACGAATGATGTCCAGCAGGTTCAACTGGTAACGACGATTCTACTCAGGATGGTTGCATATGCACCGATTTTAGGTATCGGTGGTGTTATAAAGGTTGTTCAGACCGAGGCCGGCATGGGATGGGTCATCGGACTTGCAGTTCTGCTGATACTAGGTTTTGTAGGTGTTCTGATGGCCGTCGCAATGCCTAAGTTCAAACTGATGCAGAAGCTGGTGGATAGAGTAAACCTTGTATCCCGCGAGATATTAACGGGTCTTTCGGTCATACGTGCATTCGGGCGCGAAAAGAGGGAAGAGGAACGTTTCGATCTCGCAAACAAAGACTTGACGAAGACGATGCTGTTCACAAACCGTGTCATGACCTTTATGATGCCGGTCATGATGTTCATTATGAACGGACTTACCGTTTTGGTTGTATGGGTGGGTGCTCATAGAATAGACAGTGGGGTCATGCAGGTCGGTGCTATGACTGCATTCATCACGTACGCGATGATGATCGTCATGTCATTCCTTATGCTCACCATGTTGTCCATTCTACTTCCTCGCGCAGCGGTAGCCGCCGAGCGTATCGATGAAGTCGTATCTAAAGAGTACTCGATCCAAGACGATAACAACCCAGAGAGGGCTACCGATTGCAAAGGAGTTCTTAGATTCGAGCATGTCGATTTCCGTTATCCGGGAGCCGAGGAAGACGTGCTGGAGGACATCGATTTCGTCGCGGAACCCGGCAAGACGACTGCCATTATCGGCAGCACGGGAAGTGGAAAAACCACGTTGGCTGTTCTGATTCCAAGACTGTACGATGTCACCGCCGGTTCGATTACACTGGACGGCAGGGATATTCGCAAAATCACACTGGAAGAGCTCAGGGCTGAAATCGGATTCGTTCCTCAGCAGGGCCTGCTTTTCTCGGGAACGATCGCCTCGAACTTGCGATTCGGTAATGAGAATGCGACGGATGAGGAAATCGCGGAAGCGGCTGAAATCGCACAAGCATCCGATTTCATCGATGAAAAAAAGGACAAATACGACAGCGAGATATCCCAAGGTGGATCCAATGTTTCCGGTGGGCAGAAACAACGACTTGCAATCGCACGAGCTATTGTGAAGAAGCCCAAGATCTTTGTATTCGATGACAGCTTTTCCGCCTTGGACTTGAAGACGGACGCCGCACTTCGAAAAGCATTAGGTGAGAAGATAAAAGGCAGCACGGTGATCATCGTCGCTCAGCGCATCAGCACGATCCTGCACGCAGATCAGATTCTGGTATTGGATGATGGGCGAATAGTAGGCAAGGGTACACACGAGGAACTGCTGCGCAGCTGCGAAGTATATCAAGAGATCGCCAATTCACAGCTTTCTGAAGAAGAG
>JAAXUU010000235.1 GCA_013335845.1 Actinomycetota bacterium | reverse complement strand
CATATCTTACTTCAATGTAAGAATACGCCTGATTTCTCTAGCCCTTATCGAGCCACGGCCACCTCGGTGCCCGCTACTTGATTAACACCGCTTGAGATGTCCCGGGGTTATCTCAGTCCAATGCTCCTTCGAGCGTGTATATTCTCCTCGTAGGATAAACTGGACAGAAAGGATAGTGTTGTAATGACGAATATCTTTGATCTGAATGGTAAAGTCGCACTAGTTACCGGTGCTTCCTCCGGTCTCGGAGTTCAATTCGCAAAAGCGCTCGCAGGACAAGGAGCCGATATCGCGATCGTCGCACGTCGTATGGAAAGACTCAATGAAGTCAAAACGGAAATCGAAGCTCTGGGCGTTAAATGCTTCGCCTGCACATGCGATGTCACAAATATCGAAGACATCAAAAAAGCTGTTGCAGCCACGGTCGAAGAGTACGGAAAGATAGATATCCTCGTGAACAACGCAGGTCTTGGCAAGTTCGACAAAGCGGAAGACCAGTCGGATGAAATCTGGCAGGTCATGATGGATACCAACCTGAACGCCGTCTACTATTTCGCTCGTGAAGTTGGAAAGGTCATGATCGAGAATGGGTACGGCAAGATCATCAATATAGGATCCATTCACTCAAACGTGGCGATGCGAGTGCTGCCTTTGAGCGCTTACTGTACAACAAAGGGTGGCGTACAAATGCTAACCAAGGCTCTCGCAAATGAATGGGCCGAAAAAGGCATCACGGTAAATGCGATCGGTCCTTCGTATTTTTCCAGCGAAATGACGCAGGCTGTCATCGGGTCCGAAGATTTCCTCAATGTCGTGAAAACCTATTGCCCCATGGGTAGAGTCGGTCTCCCCGGCGAATTGGACGGCGCGATAATCTACTTCGCCTCCGATGCTTCAAGCTATACCACGGGACAACTTCTGAGTATCGACGGAGGGTGGACCACGATATAGCAGGTCCACGATTTAACGGTTCGAAGATAAATCTGTTGCTAAACAACTGAATAACCCGCTCATGTAAAGAATCGCATCTTCTAGAACTGGAACTCGCTCGTTTATTCCGGTTCGCAAAAGGTGCGATTCTTCGTACTCTTTCCCTCTTTCACATCTTCGTCGTCAATCGACGATTAAGCGGTCCTACTACCGGTTCCGTTCGAACGTGCGACTTCCTATGTCGATGGATCGATTCCCGTGCCCTCGGTATCTGAACACTTCCCCTGAGTCCAATCGTTAATCACTTTGATGAGTTCGTCCTTGGTATGGATACCAAGTTTCCGATAGATGCTTTTTGCATGGGTCTGTGCCGTACTCTTAGAAATGAAAAGCTTCGAGGCAACCACGTTCAAACTATATCCTTGCGAAAATAGTTCGATGACCTCGACTTCTCGGTTGGTCAATTTATATTCTTGCGCCTTTTCTTCGGGGACGGTGAGGGTGACGGTCCTGATATGCTCCGGCACCGTAACAATCTGAGCGGGCTGCTTGCGAAGCGTGATCATACCGAAAATGACGACTACCAGCGCAATCAGCATGAACACGATCGCCAAGACCAAGACATCCGAGAATGGCATCGATGCGCCTGTGTCGAACGAAAGCAAGTGCGGAATCAGCACGTAACTCAGGAAGAGCGAAAGTACCTCGACCAGCACTCCGTAGATGATGAAAAGCGGAACGCGCGAAATATTCTTATGAGATGCGAGATTGCACAGTAGCACCCAGAGCAGGAAGTCCAAAGCCGAGCGGGCGACGACAACAATATGACCGCCGATGACGTATGTTCCGGAAACCAGGCACATGAATGTCCCGGTAAAGAATAAGAGAGCGAGCGCGATCCAACACTTGAGGGTCATACGTTCGGTTTCCTGGAATTCGTCTTCAGACCCCCGCCCCTCGTCGGTCTTCGCAAAAAAGAGTCCTTTGTCATAGAGGATACTTGCAAGCAGTATCAAGACGGAAACGGCAATGGAAACTATCCATCGAAGCTGTAATCCGCCGGCAACCACATCGCCGATGTCCACCATCCCGCGTATCAGGCTTCCTGCGAGAAGGAAGACAATGAAGAGGCCGATGTAGGGACCGACCTTCCTCAGAGAATTCAAACTTTCTCCGTGAGTCTGACTCTTCGGCTCCTTCGCAAAATACCAAGCTAAACCTATGCAGATGGGGATACTGACTAAGATGTAGTCCTTCGACACGTGAAGATAGGTTCCCATCCAAGTGAAGAAAACAAGACTGATCAGATATGAAACAGCGAGCAGGATAAGCTCCTTCGAACCAAAGGAGCGGGAGAAATAGCACGCCCAGGCAAGATAACTCGTTAGAAAACCAATAGCGACGAAAATCGTCGAAAACCAGAGCATCCAGCTGCCGAGCAAACCCCGTTGAACCAGAACGCACATGACCGCACCAAGAGAGCCGAGTCCGGTAAGAACGGGGACCGCTAGACGATGGGATGAGAACGTGTTTTCGAATATTCGAGAAAATAGCAAGACGACGATGCTCAGGACGAGAAGGACGGCAAGGAATACGGCGTTGGCTTGCACGGTGACGCCGAAGATATGCGTAACGGTTTCAAGGGGATACAGTGCGCCGAAAACCGTCTGGAACCTGAAATATGTCCAGAAGAAGACCATTCCGATAAGAGGGGCAAGATAGTTCTTAACAGTAATTTTGCTCACAGAAATCCCCCCTCCCGCTCAGTGCCAATGCCCGTGTAACGTCCCAGCGCATCATTCTATCATCAAGACGCCGAGTGCGGACATTTCGTTCTCGAAGTTTCAAAGGAAACGAATTCCAAATGGAATCGGAATCTCCGGCGGAATCTCCGGCGGACTCTCCGGACGAAACAGCAGATGTAATGCCGGAAAAAGCCGCCAAAAAAATCCATAACCCCGTCAAATATGAATGAAACACTCCGATTTGGCAGAAAAGAGGGAAAATACCCTATTTTATGGTCGATTTTCCAGCTTCCTTCTCACGAATACTTATTTGATGTGATGCACGCTCACTCAGACCGCAGAAGAATAGTATGCAGCCGCCGATCGTACACCCGGGGATTGCGAGCGGGACCTAACTTCAGCGGAGTCGATAAACGGTCGTTTATGGATTGGAACAGAAAGGAAGGAAAAGATGGAACTCAATCGTAGAGATTTTCTAAAGGGCGGAGCCGTGCTCGGAGGAGCAGCCGCCATGGGAAGCCTGTTGGGAGGGTGTTCGTCCAAGAGCAGTGATACCTCAAACTCCAAATCATCATTGCCCGTCGGTACGACCGCCGAAGATTTCGCGCAATCAGTAGTAGTGCTCGAGCCCATCACGAAGTTCAAAGAAGAGAAGACCTATGACATCATCGTCATAGGTGCGGGAAC
>JAAXUU010000234.1 GCA_013335845.1 Actinomycetota bacterium | reverse complement strand
CTATGGTTTCCGTGGATACCAGCAAGGCCGCGGTGGTGCGCGCGGCGATCGATGCGGGCGCACACCTGATCAACGACGTGCGCGCGCTGACCGACCCGGGCGCACTTCGAGCGGTAGCGGACTCCAATGTGGCCGTTGCATCCTTCATCGTGATCTCGCACACGGCAGTCGCGGTATCGTCTTTTGCCGTGACATCCACGATTTCGTAATCGAAACCCTCGAAATATGCGGTATAGAGTTCGGTCGAATCCACGCCGATTGTTTCAAGGAAGGCGTCGTCGTCTCCGATCAAATCCTCGATCATTGTGACGTCTCCGCTTTTCACCGCGGCAAGTCTCTTATCCAGTTGTTGACGGATCACTTGTGCGGTAACCAAGTCGCCCAGGAACAGGGGCCATGCAACGGCTAAGGCTACGACGAGTACCATGATCGTGACGATGACTTTGCTCGATGTTTTCATCTTCGTGGCCACGGAATCCTCCTAAAAGATACTGTGCCTCTTAAGAACCACCCAGCTCATGGTTTCCTTCGAGGCACAGATACTATCTTCTTACCCTATTCGGTTTTACCTTATTCATTTTCAAGCGCCTGCACAATAGCTGTTGCCGAGTCGAAACTAGCCGGTTTTCAGCTGGTTCTTTCGGCAAGGATCTTATCGATGGAAACGAGTTTGACGCAGAGGACGAAGACCTCAGACGCTTGCGTCAACTCTTCCGGCGAGGGGAATGTCGGCGCGATACGGATGTTGCTATCCTGCGGATCGTTCTTATAGGGGTACGTCGCACCCGCGCCCGTCATGACCACACCGGCTTCCTTCGCCTTCGTCACGATGGCTTTGGCACAACCGGGCAATGCATCGAATGAGATGAAGTATCCACCGCGAGGCTTTGTCCATGAGCCGACCTTCGCTTCCGCAAGTTCGGATTCGAGTGTATCGAGAACCGCCTCGAACTTGGGGCGGATGATCGCAGCGTGCTTTTCCATGTGTTGACGCACACCGTCGATGTCTTTTAGGAAGCGGACATGGCGCAACTGGTTTATCTTATCGTGACCGATCGTTTGGAAATTCATCCTGACTTTGATGTCTTCGACGTTCTTCGCGCTCGCAGCGAAAGCCGCAAGGCCGGCTCCACCGAACGTTATTTTCGAAGTCGAACAGAACATATATACCCTGTCGAGATTACCCGCAGCCTCACTCGCCTGCAGTATATCGAGCAACTCGACGTGTTCTTCATAGAGATGATGGACCACGTAGGCGTTATCCCAGAAAATCCTGAAATCCTCCGCCGCAGGCTTCAGGGCGGCGAACCGGGAGACGACCTCGTCCGAATAACTGATACCCGTAGGGTTCGCATATTTCGGAACGCACCATATACCCTTGATGGCATCGTCGTTCGAAACGAGTTCCTCGACGAGATCCATGTCGGGGCCGTCTTCGTTCATAGGCACGGGGATCATCTCTATGCCGAAGTGTTCGCAGATACCGAAGTGGCGGTCGTATCCGGGTACCGGACAGAGGAACTTGACGGAGTCGAGGTAGCACCAGGGTTCTTCCCCACACACGCCATGGGTCCAAGCATGTGAGACGACATCGAACATGATATTAAGACTTGAATTACCGAATACCAACACGTTCTCGGGGGCTGCCCCGCAGATGTCGCCCATAAGTTTACGCGCTTCAGGCAGACCCTCCAGCACGCCGTAATTACGGCAATCGTCCCCACCCTCGGCTTTCATAACCGAAGCACTGTTGACGGTATCAAGCATGGGCATCGATAGATCGAGCTGAGCCGGAGAGGGTTTACCGCGAGCCATGTTAAGGGAAAGCCCGCGTGCTTTGCACTCCGCATATCTCTGTTCGAGATCCGCCTTGAGCGATGTTAATTCTTCTACCGACAAATCCTTATAAGCTGCCATATCTGATCCTCACTCGTACCGTACGTCACGTCGTCTTTATTTTTACATGTTCCTTGGACCCATTTCCTTGAGCCCATTCTATCACGCGGAGAAACCACAAACGCGGGCAAGCCGCCCAGCGCCAAGGGTTCTTGTCCGCTAATCGAACTGCGAAGGATGCTTCTCAAAGAAGTCGATACGCGGAAGCAGCGTTTTTACAGCATGTCTCCCCAAATCATTCTCCTCATCCGAGCAGAACTCTTCATTACCGCTGAATATATGCCGCCACTCCCAGAAGTCTTCCCCGAAACCGAGGTACTCTCGGATCATCTCGGTACCGATGGGGACTATGGGATGCATGAGCACCGCACACACACGCAGCAAGTAGAATGCGTTTCTGAGCAGGGCTTCTTGGTCCTCGTCATCTTTATGCTCGTTCCAATACGTGTTTGCGGTACGGATATATCTGTCCATCAGCGCCATGATGCTATGGAGTTCGAAGGTGTACATCAAGCGCTCGTACTCGAGGATGGTTTCCTCGGCTGCCTTGATGAGTTCGGGGTCGATTTGCCCGAGCGGCATGTAGGATTGCGCCCCGTTCGCCTCTTCGCCTGTCTTGGCATTGGCGACGACAACCCCGTTTGCACGTTGCGCCGAATAGAAACACGACCGCGCGAAGCGGTTGAAGACATTGGTGAGCAGCGCACCCTCCTTGAGTACCGGATCGCCGCCTTTTGGGTTCGCGCCGGGATCGAGAGGTTTGGGCTGGAAACTCACGCTTTTCAAGCCGAGTCCGAGCGCAAGGAAATGGGCGCGCAGCTGTTCGGGTGTGTAGAAGGCGAGCAGCTCTGCAGCCATCGGCGGTTTGACCTCGCTGCTACTCGAGGCTTTTTTATTCAAGAACAGAACGTGGTGGTTGGCCACGAGGGTCGTCTGCTTGAGTTCCCCTGTCCCTGCCTGGACCCGAGGCTCATGACCCGTCTGCATCGCCGACCAGATCGCCGGCTGGGCGACACCGTAGAAGTATATATTGTCTTGTCCTATGAATTGATAGACCTCGGCTTCGTCGCTGCACCACCAGTCTCTCCATTCCTCCGCCCGATGCCCCTGCCCTGCAAGGCAGGCCGCGGAAAACGAAATGGGCGCCCAAAGGGATTCAGGCCAACACCAGACAGTGAGCCCTTCCTCGCCCTCGAGTACAGGCGCGGGCACTCCCCATGTTATATTTCCCGTCAATCTGAACGGCACCAACGCTTTGCCGGTGCGCAGACGGATTCCTTGCTTGGAAAGGATGTCGCGCGCCTTATCGCGAAGGTCGATGGTCTCGAATTCGAGTTCGAATGACGCCTTGCCCTTCTCGGCTTCGCGGAAGGTGTGTAGCGGAAGTCCTTCTTTCAAAGCCTCGTACTCATCGCGAAGTTCGTTCTTCACATAGATGACGGGAGCTGATAGGAACTCGTTTATCGTC
>JAAXUU010000233.1 GCA_013335845.1 Actinomycetota bacterium | reverse complement strand
CGACGACAAGAGCGCAGCGTTCGCATAGATCGGTGTGCGAAGCAACCCTACCGAGTTCGCGTATGTTCCAACAACGGGGACATTTTTCGCCGGGAGCCACAGAAACCTCGGCGCTCACGCCGCCTTCGTCGGAGCACAACTCTACTGATGCGACGATGAAGATATCCGCAAGAGAAACGGTCCCGATAGCCGTGAGTACCTCAATCGTTTCCGGAGTTGCGAAGAGACGTATCGCAGCTTCCTGACTCTTGCCGATCACTTTCGCGTTGCGCGCGTCTTCAAGAGCCTTGGTAACGACTTCACGCGCTTGGAAAACCACATCGTACTTCCCGAGAAGCGCAGCACGTTCTTCCAACGAAATCCGAGGCACGAAATCCTCTTCTTCGGGCCAACCTGCAAGCTGGACGCTTTCGGGACGGTTCACCACGTTTTTGCACATGGTCTCAGGATAATAGTCCCAAACCTCATCGCACGTGAAAGACAGGATAGGCGTCCACAGACGTACGAGAGCCTCGAGGATATTGGAGAGAGCGGTCTGGGCACTACGTCGTGCAAGCGACTTCCGAGCGTCGGAATAGAGACGGTCCTTGAGCATGTCCATGTAGACACTCGAGAGCTCGTTGGTATAGTCGTATATAGCACGATAGACTGCATGGTAGCGATAGTCGTCATAGGATGCGGTAACCGTTGTGCAGAGATCCTGAAGACGCGCCAGAGCCCATTTGTCGACCTCGTACATCTCCTCGGCATCGACAGCATCCTCGACATCATCGAAACCATCGAGATTCGAAAGAAGGAAACGGAAGGTATTGCGGATGCGACGGTACGCTTCGCTCGTACGCTGCAGAATCTCCTCGGAAATAGACACATCCTGCGAATAGTCGACCGAAGCGACCCAAAGACGCAGAACGTCGGCACCGCTTTTCGCTATGACATCGGCCGGGTCGACGCCGTTCCCGAGCGACTTGCTCATCTTACGACCCTCACCGTCTACGGTGAATCCGCAACTCATAACCGCCTTGTAAGGTGCGATTCCATACGCGCCGACGCTTGTGAGGAGCGATGATTGGAACCAGCCGCGGTGCTGATCGGATCCCTCGAGATACATTTCCGCCGGTCGATGGAGGCGAGGGTTCTTCTCTAAGACGCTGGTATGGGAAACGCCGCTCTCCCACCATACATCCAGAATGTCCTTTTCAGGGATAAGCTCGGTGCAGTCGCATGCTTGGCATGAGGTCCCCTCCGGCAGATACTCACTCGGTTCAAGAGTGAACCAAGCATCTGCACCTTTCTCTGAGAACAGTTTGATAACCGCATCGAAGGTTTCATCGGTCGCTACGGTTTCCCCGCATGACTTGCATTTGAATACGGGGATGGGCACGCCCCATGAGCGCTGGCGTGAGATACACCAGTCAGGGCGGTCTTCGACCATGGCACGGATGCGGTTCGATGCCCAAGAAGGCACCCATTGCACCTTGTCGATCTCCCGCAAAGCGGCATCGCGCAGCCCCGTCGATTCCATCGAAACGAACCACTGGTCGGTGGCCCGGAATATGACCGGCTCATGACAACGCCAGCAATGCGGATAACTGTGCATGATCTTCACTTCTGCAAGGAGTGCGCCGCGCTTAGCGAGCCAGTCGATGATAACCGGATTCGCATCGTCGACGTTCATACCCGCGAAAGGACCTCCACCCTCAGTGAAGACACCGTTGTCATCAACCGGCATGAGCATGGGGATACCGTACTTCATAGCGACAAGATAGTCGTCCTGACCATGCCCCGGTGCAGTGTGGACTGCGCCGGTGCCGGTCGAAAGTTCAACATGATCGCCTGTGATTATCGTTCCGACCATAGCTTCGTGAATAGGATGCTCATAGGACATGTTGAGGAAATCCTCACCCTTGAGGCGGATGACTTCACCTGCGGCATCGCGGATATACGATAAGTCACCTTCCCAGCCGGCGACCTGTGCAACCGACGGGACCAAAGCCTCGGCCATGACAAGCGCTTCTCCGTCACGCAGAACTGCGACGTAATCCGCTTCGGGGGCCAAGGAGACGGCAGTATTTGCAGGAAGTGTCCACGGTGTCGTCGTCCAGATGACCAAGCGGACAGGGACGTTCGCGCCTTCGAAAGCAGCAGGAACCTTCGTGAAGGTGAACTTCACATAGATCGAAGGGCTCGTCTCGTCTCCGTACTCTATTTCTGCTTCGGCGAGAGCGGTATGACAGTGTTTGCACCAATGAATGGGTTTACGTCCACGATATATCGCACCCGTGTCGTACAGCTTCTTGAAAATCTCGACGTTCCCGGCTTCGTATTCGGGCAGAAACGTGAGATACGGATTATCCCAGTCTCCGCGCACTCCAAGACGTTTGAAACCATCACGTTGGATATCGACATACTTTTCAGCCCATTCCCTACAAAGACGGCGAAGGGTCACTTGATCGATTTTCGCCATTTTCACGGGCCCCAGCTTCTCTTCGACCATATGTTCGATCGGTTGGCCGTGACAGTCCCATCCGGGGGTGTAGGGCGTGTAATAACCTCGTTGCGATTTTGACTTCATCACGAAGTCTTTGAGGATCTTGTTGAAAGCGTGGCCAATATGAATCGGTCCATTCGCATAGGGAGGCCCATCATGCAAGACGAACGACTCGCCGCCTTTGTTGTGCTCGAGAACGCGTTCGTAGAGGTCCATCTGTTTCCACTTATCCAAACGCAAGGGTTCGCTAGCTGGAAGTCCCGCACGCATGGGGAAGTCAGTCGTCGGAAGATTCATCGTCTGTTTATAATCGTTTGCCACCGAAGTTCCTTTCTTAACGGTGCGCCTGATGAAAAAAGCACACCCAGTCCCAAAAGCCGGGACGAAGATGTGCTCACGTAAGCATTTCTCCGCGGTACCACCCAGCTTGCGTCGCGCATCACGTGCGCTTCACGCCACTCGGTTGACCGATAACGGCAGTCAATACCGTCGAAGCCTACTTGCAACGATGTCGCTTTCGGTTCGAAGCTCAGAGGTGATTTTCAAAGTATCCTCTTTACGGAGCTTCCACTGCCCTCCGCTCGCTAGAAAAGAATGCTACATCTACTCTTCCTCGTCATAGCTCTCTGTATGTTTACATATACACTTATCCATACAAAACACTTTGAAATAGGATACAGCAGGGAATAACTTCACACAAGGATACAGCCGCCATGTATCCGCACACAACCGTTGAGATACGCACTATCCGCACACTACATGTGCACATAGCGATTTGGAGCCGTCACGATTTCGTTCTGTACTCCGGTCGTGTATTCCAAACGGTAGCATGCTACTCTATACCTATGAAAACCGTCGCCACATCTTCCTTCGACTCCAGCGTATTCCCTG
>JAAXUU010000232.1 GCA_013335845.1 Actinomycetota bacterium | reverse complement strand
CTGGCTCGATCCCTTTGCTTACGCGGATGGAAGTGGGTACCAACTGATCCAAGCCTTGTACTCGATGGCGGACGGCGGACTCTTCGGAACGGGTATCGGTCGCGGCATGCCGACGAAGATACCGGTTGTCGAAAGCGACTTCATCTTCGCTGCGATCGCAGAGGAGATGGGGCTTCTCGGCGCATCGGGTATTCTTCTCCTCTTCATACTCTTCGCGATCCGCGGTTTCGTCACGGCAGCGCGCGCGAAAAGCGATGTCTCGGCGTTTTGCGCCGTAGGTCTCACGGCCGCCATCTCGCTGCAGGCGTTCGTCATCGTCGGCGGCGTCACCCGTCTTATCCCCCTCACGGGACTGACTCTCCCCTTCATGAGCCAGGGAGGATCTTCCCTGCTCGCAAGTTTCATCATCGTGGGTTTGCTCCTCCGCGCGGGCGATGAGGGCACGGGCATCGAGACCGAGATGCAAGGTACCGCCACGCTTGATGGGGGTGTTCTCGGACGCAGCGCATTGGGCAAGCGCCTCACGCAACTGGTGGCCATAGTCGCCGTCCTGTTCGCATTGCTGATCGCCAATCTCACCTATATCCAAATCGTCAAAGCCGACGAGTACCGCAGCATGCCTTCCAACAACCATACGCTCGCTAAGACCGCCCAAAGCGAGCGCGGAGCCATCCTGAGTTCCGACAACGTCGTGCTCGCACAGTCTGTTCTAAGTGACGATGGTGTCACCTACACACGCGTGTATCCGAGCGGAACCCTCGCCTCCCATGTCTTGGGTTATGCAAGCACGCAGTACGGGCTTGCAGGCGTCGAAGCCTCCGCGAACGAATCACTTACCGGGTCGAGCGATTTCGCTTCTTGGAGCGATGCTATCCGTGCGCTCGCCGGCTCGACCACTTCGGGAAACGATGTCGTCCTCACCATCGACTCGACGATACAGGCAGCTGCCGAAGCGGCTTTGGAGGGTGAAGTGGGCGCCATAGTCGCCCTCGATCCGGAGACCGGCGCGGTCCTCGCTTTGGCGAGCTCGCCGACGTACGATCCCGGCGATATCAGCGCATTGCTCGACGGAAGCACCGAAAGCGACGCTCTCTACAATCGCGCCACGCAGGCTCTTTATGCTCCCGGCTCGACCTTCAAGATCGTCACCTTGGCGACCGCACTCGAGACGGGAATCGCCACAGCGGATACGGTCTACAGCTCGCCCGGTGTCATGGAGATCGGTGGCGGCGAAGTCACCAACTTCGAAGAGACATCCCACGGCGACATCACCTTGACGCAGGCGACTGCGGTTTCCTCCAACACGGTCTTCGGCCAAGTCGCCGTTCAGATCGGAGCAGAAAACCTCGTCAAGTATTCCGAGAAGTTCGGTATCAACGATAAGCTCGGTCAAGATTTCACGGTCACCAACTCGCTTATGCCCATCGCATCGGAGATGACCGAGTGGGAGACCGCGTGGACGGGTGTCGGCCAACCGGTCGGCGAGCATGAAAGCCCCGCAGGTCCACAAGTCACCGTCATGCAGATGGCTCTTATCGGCTCCGCAATCGCGAACGACGGCGTCGCCATGAATCCCTACCTCGTCGAGAAGGTGATGACCCCCGAAGGTCTGACGGTCAGTACCACCTCGGCGCAGGTATACGGTACGGTGGTGAGCAGTTCGACCGCCCGCAAGACGATCGATATCCTCGCCCAAGCCATCGCCGGTGGCTCCGGTGGTGCGGCAAAGATCGAAGGAGTGAATGTCGCGGGAAAAACCGGAACGGCCGAGACGAACAAAGAGCAAGACGACGCATGGTTCGTCGGGATGGCGCCGGCCGAAGATCCCAAGGTCGTCATCGCAGTGATCATCGAGGAGGGCGGTACCGGTGGCGGTACTGCCGCGCCGAAAGCCAAGTTGGTTATGGAGGCTGCCTTGAAAGCCTACGGAATTCTGTAGAGATACCTTGAAAGTACGTTACAATAGTGAGTTGGAGCCGAAAGATAGTGCGCCAGCGCAAAAGGGAGTGAATGTGGAGAACAGAGTAATCGCAGGCCGTTACCGGATCACCGAGAAAATCGGAACCGGTGGTATGGCCGAGGTTTACAGAGCGCAAGACGAGGTTTTAGGAAGATCAGTCGCAGTCAAGATCATGCTGCCGCAGTACGCTTCCGATCCGACCTTCGCCGCAAGGTTCCGACAGGAAGCCCAGGCGTCGGCCAACCTCTCGAGCCCCTATATCGTCAATATCTATGACTGGGGCCAGGATGAAGGCACGTACTATATCGTCATGGAGTACATTCACGGCATCGACCTGAAAACCGCTATCGTGCGCCGTGGGGCGATCGAGCAGCACAAAGTGGCGGAAATCGGTGCGCAGGTCTGCAGTGCGCTGAGCGTCGCCCATGGGTACGACATCATCCACCGCGATATCAAGCCCCATAACATCATGGTGCAACCCGACGGTAACGCCAAGGTCATGGACTTCGGCATCGCGCGAGCGGGAAACAGTTCCCTCACGCAGACGAACTCCGTCCTCGGCACAGCCCATTACGTCTCACCTGAGCAAGCACAAGGGAAAACCCTCACCTATGCTAGTGACCTCTACTCCCTAGGTGTCGTGTTGTATGAAGCGGCCTGCGGTCGTGTTCCCTTCGATGCCCCGGATGCAGTTGCAATCGCGATGAAACAGGTGAACGAAGCGCCCGTACCTCCCTCAAAATACAATCCCGATATCGATCCGGCGTTCGAGTCGATCATCATGCGAGCGCTTGAAAAGAACCCCCGGAATCGCTTCGGCTCGGCGAACGAGATGAAGTCCGCACTCAACAGCTATCTCGCCGGACGCCCCTTCGCCTTTGCGAAAAGCTCCGAAGAAACGATTGCCATGGGAAGTCCCGTGGCGCCCATGGCCGGCGGCACCGCTGTCATGAGCAGCGTGGGCGGTGGCGGTGGCAGTCGTTACAACAACGGTCAACGCGCTCGCCAGATCAGCAACTTCAAGGAGGAGCCTCCCAAGAAGAAATGGGGACTCGCTGCCGGCATAGTCGCCATAGTCGCGGTCATAGCGATTATGGCCGCCGTGTTCGCCCTCTCGAATTGCAGCGGCACCACGGTACCGAATGTCGTCGGGATGACCCAAGCAGATGCAGAGGAAGAAATCGTTGCGGCAGGCTTCGAGATCGGCACCATCAACCAGGAGAATAGCGCGAGCGTCGCCGCAGGAAATGTCATAAGCCAAACACCTAAAGAGAACAAGACTGCCGAAGAGGGATCCAAGGTTAACCTCGTCGTCTCCAAGGGCCCCGCGGAAGCCGCCCAAGTCCAAGTACCCGACCTCACGAATATGACACAGACTGAGGCCGAGGATGCCCTTAAAGATGCGGGCCTTGTTCCAAAAGTCACA
>JAAXUU010000231.1 GCA_013335845.1 Actinomycetota bacterium | reverse complement strand
CGTCGGCCGTATCCACGATAAGTTCCCCGAAGCCCTAGAGGGGATCATCGGCGGTACCGAGGAAACCACCACGGGTGTCATCCGCCTGGCTGCAATGCATGCCGATGGTGCATTGAAATACCCCATCATCTCGGTCAACGACGCTCGGACCAAACACTTCTTCGATAATCGCTACGGCACAGGCCAGTCCACTCTCGACGGTATCGTGCGCGCGACCAACCGTCTGCTTGCCGGACGTACGCTCGTCATCTCCGGCTACGGTTGGTGCGGACGAGGCATCGCTTTGCGCGGTAGCGGTATGGGTTGCAAGGTGATCATATGCGAGGTCGATCCCCTGAAGGCGCTCGAGGCCATTATGGATGGCTATCGCGTCATGCCGGCCGCCGAGGCTGCAAAGGAATGCGACATCTGGATAACGGTCACGGGCGATTTGAACGTCATCGATGCCCCAGCCTTTGAGAACATGAAGACGGGCGCCATCCTGTGCAACTCCGGTCACTTCAACTCCGAGATAAACATCCCCTATCTTCGCGAGCACTGCGTTTCAAGCCGGGAGCTCAAGCCCCTCGTAGAGGAGTTTGTCATGCCGGACGGTCGCACAATCATCCTGCTTGCCGACGGTCGTCTCGTGAATCTTTCCTGCGCCGAAGGCCATCCCGCCGAAGTCATGGACATGTCCTTTGCGAATCAGGCGCTTTGCGCTGAATACATGGTTCAAAATGCAGCATCCCTCGCACCCGGTTGTTATCCGGTCCCCGATGATATCGACGACGGCATCGCGCGCCTCAAGCTCGCCTGCCTCGGTGCCACGATCGATGTCCTCACCCCTGAGCAGGAAGCCTATCTAAGTTCCTGGAAGATGGGTACCGTCTAACGTGGAAACCATGGATGAAAGCGTCCTTCCGCGCACGATATGGTGGGAAACGGACGAGAAGACCGGTGCATCGGGCGTCTATCTCATAGATCAGTCGCGCCTGCCCCTGCAGGGTGATGTCCTGTGCTGCAACACCCACGAGGGCATCTGCGTGGCTATCGCGACGATGGCGCTACGCGGAGCCCCTGCGCTGGGTGTCGCAGCCGCCTTCGCTTGCGCGATTTGGAGCGAGAACGAATCCGAGGAGACGACGGTCGCTTCGTACATCACCGCGCTCGATGCGATCGCAGAGAAGGTCTCGTCGTTGCGCCCTACTGCGGTCAATCTCGCCCGCGGGGCATCTCGGATATCAGGGTATGCACATGCGCAGAGCGACCGCCCTCTTTCCGAGATAAAGGCGGGCGTCGTCGCAGAGGCGAAAGCGGTCTGTGAGGAAGACGAGGCGTTATGTCGCGCTATCGGGGAGTATGGCGCCTCCGTGTTCAAGGATACCGAGGCGATTCGCGAGCTCGATGGCGAGTATAGCGGGGGAGTGCATCTGATGACGCACTGCAACGCGGGTTCCTTGGCCACTGCTTATTTCGGTACCGCCCTCGGCGTGATAAGGACTCTCGATAGCCAAGAGAAAGTCGCGCAGGTCTGGGTCTGCGAGACGCGTCCGGTGAACCAAGGTGCCCGACTCACCACATGGGAGCTCATGGCGGACGGCATACCCTCCGTCCTTATCTGCGACGATATGGCGGCCGACGTCATGGCCAGAGGATGGGTCGACGCCGTGATCGTAGGCGCCGACCGTATCTGCGCCAATGGTGACGTAGTCAATAAAATCGGGACCTATGGGCTCGCTTGTCTCGCTTCTCTGCACGACATTCCATTCTATGTCGCAGCTCCGCACACCACATTGGACCCGTCGTGTGCATCGGGGTCCGACGTGAAGATCGAGCAGCGCGATCCGCGTGAGGTCGAAGGATTCGCCTGCACCGGCATCATCCTACCTGACGACGCCGTGGCAGCCCGCGCATTCGATTCATTGACCGAGAAAGGCACGCGGGAACTGAAGCTGAAGAACGGGCATCGAATGGATATCTCCCGCAAGGGGGGAGCCTATTCGTTCGATGCGTGGATGCGGACGACACCGCCCGGCGTTTTGGTGTATAACCCCGCCTTCGATATCACCCCCTCGAAACTGATCACCGCAATCATCACGGATAAAGGAGTATTCGCTCCGAGTGAGGTCGCCGCCAGTGTGGAGTAACGGATTCATATGGAGATAAGCATCTGGTCATGTGTCGAACCTATCATCGGGTTTGCGGCGTTCGTCGCACTCGGAGCCTTGTTGCGTGGCACGAAGATCCTAAAACCCGTAGACGCACATGTACTCAACAAGGTGATAACCAACGTCGCCCTGCCGGCTTTCATCTTCTCGGCAATCTATGGCAGCGAGTTCACCGTTGATGCCCTGAAAGCCGTAGGGGTCGGTTGGATGCTGTTCCCTCTCATGCTGGGGCTCGGGCTTCTGGTATGCCGCGCCTTCAAGCTTTCGAAACGCATGACCGGAACGGTGTTGCTCTGTGTCGCGTGGGCGAATACGGGATACATCGGCTATCCCTTGACCGCGGCCATCTTCGGAACCGACTACATGATGGAATCGGTTTTCTACGACCTCTTCAATACCGTCGCCACCCTCATCATCATCGGTGTTCCCCTTTCCGCCTATTTCGGCACATCCGAAGGAACGCGCGCGCATCCTTTGAAGGAACTTCTGCGTATGCCGGCCTTCTATGCCCTCGCTGCCGGACTGGTGCTCAAGCTGGTCGCCCTGCCTACTCCCGTGGTCGAGTGGGTGCAGGTCCTCGGGAATCTCTGTTCGCCGCTTATCATGATTTCAGTCGGGCTGTCTCTCAACATGAGTAAGCTCAAAGGGAATGGAGCACTCATCGCAGTTGTCACGGCTATCAAGCTGCTTGTCGCCCCCGTGGTCGCACTGGGACTCGCATCCCTCCTCATCGACGGTACGGTTGCGAGGCAGGTGCTGGTGCTTGAAGCGGGTACTCCCGTCATGATGCTGGCTCTCGTTATCGCCCAGCGTTTCGACCTCGATGATGAGTTCATCGCTGCAATGGTATTCGTGAGCGTAGTGGCTTGTGCCGTCACCATCCCTGCGCTCCAGCTGCTCCTTTTCTAGAAGTCGCTTCCCGGCATAGAATTCGGATACCGATAAGAACGGACCCCTATACTTATCTCCCTGCGATGCGTCGGATGTTTGGAGGGAAGGTCACGGGAAAGCTCACGGGTAAGCCATCATTCATAACCGAGCAGCTGAGCGTACTTCGCGAGGGGTTTTTGGAGCTCGCGTGGCCCGCCCGCTGTGTCGGATGCGATCTGCCGGGTACCCTGCTTTGCGCGGACTGCGAGGGGTCACTCCCGCTCATCGACGTGGCAACTGCGTGCCCCAGTTGCGGTGCTCCCTACGGTGTGGTGGTCTGTACGGAGTGTGGTGCGGGCAAAGCGGGTCTCGTT
>JAAXUU010000035.1 GCA_013335845.1 Actinomycetota bacterium | reverse complement strand
AAAGCCGAACTGGGTATCACAGTATCGATCGGTTTGAGCTGGAACAAGATATTCGCCAAGTTCGGGAGCGACTACAAAAAGCCCGATGCCATCACCGTCATCACGCCGGAGAATTACCGGGACATCGTATGGTCCGCCCCCGTCGAAGATCTCCTCTACGTGGGTCCTGCCACGAAAAGGAAACTCAACCGCGTCGCGCTATTCACTATCGGGGACATCGCGAATGCACCGCTTACGCGCATGCATAACCTTCTGGGGAAGATGGGTGACACGATTTGGGGTTTCGCCAACGGTTTGGACACAAGCCCGGTGAAACCGCTCGATCCTCACAAGGCGAACGTCGACTATCTTGTGAAAAGTATCGGAAACGGGCTAACCGCACCGCGCGACCTCGTGTCGAAAGAGGAAACGAAGCTGCTCATCTACATCTTGTCCGAAAGCGTCGCCCAACGCCTCCGCGAGTGTGATTGCAGGGCGCATACCATCGGCATAAACGTGCGGCATGCAGATTTAGGCGGGTACGTATGCCAGAAGAAGCTCGAAAAGCCCACGCACATCACCTTGGAGCTTGCAAACCACGCCTTCGCGCTCCTCGCCTCGCACGAGCCCTTGGACGGTGGACACCCGATCCGCTCACTCGCCGTACGCGCAAGCGAGCTCGTGCATGTCGATACACCCATGCAACTCGATCTGTTCGGTGATGAGGAGCGGCGGTACAGGCACGAATGTCTGGACAAGACGATCGACGACTTACGCCGTCGCTTCGGCAACAACATCGTAAGGCGTGCCTGTACCCTGGGCGACGCGATGAGCGCTTTGGATATCAAGCGTGACAACATCGTTCACCCGGTCGGTTTTTTCGCATCGTAAGGAGGGGATCACATGGTAAAGGGAATCACGAACCGAAAGAAACAATATGTGGAGGTCATCGCCCGCTTCGATGAAGAGGGGAACATGACGCCACTCGAGATCAAGTGGGAAGACGGGCGCACGTTCGAGATAGACAGAGTGCTCGACGCTCGCCGTGCCGCATCCCTCAAAGTCGGCGGAATCGGAGTGAGATACCTCTGTGAGATAGCAAGCAGGCAGACCTACCTGTTCTTCGAGGATCCGGCTTGGTTCGTCGAAGAGAAGGTAAGAGAGTGAGCGTTTCCTAAAGTATGTTGAATGCCCGCTCCAATGCCGCGCGTGCGCTTCTTTTGGCAAGCACGATGATGACGTCGCCCGGAAAGAGTACTTTCTCTCCATCAACCGCCTCGAGCTCATCCTCGCTCAAAACGGCGGCGATAAGGCCTCCTTCGGGAAGAACGATATTGGAGACCTTCTGCCCTGAAGAAGGTACTGCACCTCCTTTTTCGGGAATGACGATCTCGATGATGGCCAAATCGTTTCCGTGCAACGATGAGGCTGCATGGAAATCCCCCGCGAATGCTTCTTCCTCTATGATTTTAGAGATGATGGTGGTCGATGAAACGGCCTCTATCCCGCTTATGCGGAATATCCGTTCGTTCTTCGGATTGTTCACGCGAGCGACGGCACGTGGAACCTTTGAGACGATCAGTGCGATTTCACAAGCGACCAGGTTGTCATCATCGTTTCCCGTGGTCGCTACGAATATATCCGCATGGGAGACATCCGCATCGCTCTGATAGGCGGAGTCGCAGCCGTCGCCGCAAATGACGAGAGCCTTGTTTGGTAGCACCTCCACCAGATGCTTGGCGATCTGTTCGCGCTTTTCGATAACCGCTACCGAATGCCCTTTTCTGATCATTTGAGCGGCGAGATACTCGCCGATCTTCCCGCCGCCGTTGATTACGATATACATAGTCGATAGGCCCTTTCCCACATAAAGCAACTAACCCTTCATGTACTTCGAAAAACCGGCAAGACGGTTCTGCTTCACAACCGCGACGACGATGTCTCCGTTGTACAAGACACTTTCCCCGGTTGGAACAGAGGTTTCCCCGTTGTGGTCGAAAGCGACGATTCGAATCTCATGGGGATGCTCAAGATCTGCAACTTGGATAGTGGAATAATCCTCATCCTGGAGCTGAAGGGAAAAACGAAGGATCTCGTAATCACCGAAGGTGTCGATGTGATGTCCGTGCCCGGATTGGATTTTGGCGAATATCTCTTCTGCGACCAACGTCGTGCCGCACACATAGTCGAGGCCGAGTTGCATATAGGCGTTTTCGCGATGGGGGCTGTATAGGCGTGTGATCACATGGGGGACATCGAAGATTTTGCGCGCCACTTCGACTGTCATCAGATTGCTGTTGTCGAAGTTCGTCACGGCCGCAACCACGCTGCAACTCTCGATGCCCGCCTCTATCAATATATCCTCGTCGAAGCCGAGCCCTTTGAGCGTGCGCCCGTTGAAGTCGCGACCAAGCGATCTGAACGCCTGTGCATCCTTATCGATGACGCATACATTGTGACCATTTCCGGATAATAGCACGGCGAGCTGCGAACCCACACGTCCACATCCGACCACGATTACATCCATTTCGCCCTTACCTTTCCGTCAAACCGGGAGCGACGCTTCGTGTTGCTTGAGAATACTCTTTGTATCGAAAGCTTTCAATTGAATGAACGAAAGGCGACGCAAAAGCGCCGCCTCCGATAATCATTTACGTTATACACGTATTATTTGCTAGAGCCGATCTTGCAGATCGTCGTTCCGCAATCCGGGCAAACACCCTTTGTCATCGGACGACCGTTTTTTGCGGTAACCTGCTGGGCGTCTTGGATTTCCTTCTTGGCTTTGCATTTCATGCAATATCCTTCTATTGCCATTTCGTAGCACCTCCTACCATACAACCAGAATCGTCAGTTTACACATTCTCATGTTGCTTATTATCAAAATAAAGGATGACCCTATGTTCTGTCATCCTTCAACACAAGTGAAATAATACACGAAATCAAACACAAACAAAGGTAGACAATGTATATATTTAGTGGAAACAGCCTATTTATCAGCTGTTTCGGACAATTTCCGTAACAATGTCCGTGACTCGTTCGATACAGTCGGGTTCCAAAAGGTCGCAATTGTCCGTCTTCTGACGCCAGGCAACCGGTGCGATAGTATCGAAACCCATGAGCGTAAGTGAGCGATATCCCGCCTTGATTGCCGGTGTCGCATCGGTCGAACGCCAAGAAAGCTCTCGTCCGTACATATCGAACCCGATGCTTTGAGACGCCTTGCGGGCGAGTGTCTGCAAACGGTGATCGCTCGTCCCACCGAAAAGACCCCTGCCTTCTTTCGTCACATAATACAGGTCGCCCGTCCCGACGCATTCGATATTGATGAAGAGCGCACCCGCGAGTTCCGAGGAGTGCTGGGAGATGAAAGCCCGCATCCCGGCATTGTCCGCGCCGCCTGCTCCAAGCGCCACAAACCATACTTCCTTATCCATGAGGTCACGGTCGTGCATGGAAACGATGGCATCGCGAATCTCCGCAACCTGCTTTTGCGTGTTCTTTCGATAACTCGAAGCTCCTCCGCCTTTCCAGTCGGAGTCCTCATCGTCGAATCTCTCCCACGAACCGATGTCGCGGCCGGCCTTCGTGGCGTCGTAATCCCTCGCCACTCCAAGCCATTGGCCCATATCGGAATCCTGCTTCTTGCTCTTCTTCTTGCTGCGCGAGAAGAAGTCACTTACGTTGTCCATCATCTTGCGGGTCCGAGACTCCGGGATACCTATCCGTGTCGGGGTATCGAAACCGCCACCGACCGGCATGGTGCCGAGAAACGTGTCGTCCGCGTCATCTATGAACATGTCAGAATCGGGCAGATCGATTGCTGCAAATGTTTCGGTAGCTCCCACGGGAACGAAAGCTCCCGTTAGCCCGGCAGCGAACGTACCTGCTAGAAGTGGGGATGTCTCGACCCTCTCCTCGTCACCCATCGTCGATGGTAGCCCTGCTAATTTACTTCTTGCTCCCGCCTCGGGAGACGACTGTATCGTGTCGACGTAGGTGAATTCCGCCGGAGCGGCCTGTTGCTGCGTAAGCAGACTCTCGCCCAACGCCTCCCGCTTGGATACGGAAGTGTCCACCACGGTCTCGCTCCAGGGCATATCGCTGTCACTCGAAGGTACGTCGCTGTCGACATACGACCTATCCAGCTCTATCGAAGGAAGTCCCTTCAGGATATCTTCACGTTGATATGCGGCGCTGGATTCCTCTTGTATATAGTTCTCCTGTACATAACGTCGCGCAGCAAAGGAGCCTTCTGCAGCGTCCGCCCCGAAGGCGCCTATCGTTTGAGGCATTTCGAATGCCTGGGTCTCCCCAAGGGAAGGAGCGGCTGTGGTTACCGGTGCCACAGCGGGAACCGCTTCTTCTTGGCGTCCTGCCTCGCGGTCCGCCCGGGACCCTGCTTCGGGCTCCGCCTTGAAAGCCGCCCTCGGCTCCGTGCGAGTCGAAGGAGTTGTCGGGATATCGGCATAACGGGAACGCAGCTTGATCACTTCTTCTGCGTCTTCCTCGTCAAGTGCGCTCTTACGCTTGCTTTCGACTTTCGTCCACCACTCGGGAACGCCGGGCTCAGCACTGCGACCTCGTGTGCGCTCGCGAGGTGATTTATCTTCCTCTAAACGAGGTAGGGGAACGGACGGCGTAACGACGGAAATCGCATCGGTATCACCGATGAGGTTCGCCCCCTCGGCGGTCAGAGCCGCAAGACCCGCGGCACCCGCAGTTGCAACTGATGAAGCGGCGGCACCGGTAGCGAAGGATCCTCCGCCCCTCTTCACCGGACGAACACCGGTGAGTTGCGTCGCACCCTCGCTACCCGCTTTCGGTGCGACGGTCCGCTGAGCTTCGTACAGCAACTTGGTCTGGTCGGATACAAGACCCGCCTCCAACGCCTCTTTCGCGCTATGCACGACTGGGGCTGCTTGAAGCTTTTTCATCTTCTCGCGCTCAGGGGAGCGTTGAGATACGATTCGCTCGCAGACGCCTATCATCGCAGCGACTCCGGAGGCGTTGTCATTCGCACCATCCGAGTAGCTCAATACGAAACGACCGAGTAAGACGCTGATCGCGGCGGCGAGGGGAGCGAGGGCGAAGACACAGCTGATGATCCACGCGACCAGTTGCACTGACGCGAGGAAAGGGATCATCTGCACGATCATCAGAACGGGAATGGTGATCATGCTGACAAGCAGAATCTTTTGCAAAAGTGGATACTTCTCGATTATCGAAGGCATGGCTTCGATATGCGACCGCTCGGAATCATAATGGGCCACGATGATGATCTTGCGCTTACGGGAATCATCCCCGAGACGCACTGGCGCATACTTTGCAACGACGTTCTGACTGATGCCTTTTTTGATCAGATCGCCGAAGAAACCTCCGACGTATCGGTCGTAAACGAGACAGCCCAAGGCGATCAAAGCAAGGACGAAAGCGAACACACCTACCCCGCCATGAAAATATGTGATCGAAGTCGCCACGACGGTAAGGAGGCAGAATACCATGAAAGGCCATGTGGTCCAGGCCGCGCACGCGAATTCCTCTACATTCACCGGCATATCTTTTTCTTCAAACCAGCCGGCTATCTTCTGTGCGGCTTGGTGTTCCTCTTCAGTACTAACCGGACGAGGACCGATGTCCTCTGCCAGTTCACACGCGTATCTCATGAGGTCAGACATGGAGCCTCCCATACGATCCTATCTCTTTTCTCAATAACAAGATGCCGGAGCTCTTGTTACAAAATCCATTTAATCCTATTTGCTCAAATGTATTGTACGGCATTTCCGCCTTTATTGCGCGTTAGCGCAGCAGGACGAGCCGATTTGTCACTGTTCGCGTTATCAGGCGGGGCGATATTTGAAGATTCGATGTTCCCTTATGCTGCTTTGACTACATTTTCAGCACTTTCAGTGCTTGCGTCACTTGTGGCCGGAGTAGATGTGGATGCGGCGGTTGATGTTTTATCGTCCACTGTTTGGTTTATACCGAGATACTCCCTCACGTGGACATCGGCAGCCGACGCCTGCTCGCGCGCAGCAAGATATGACGCGCGGATAGGAGACGTCACGGTTTCGTATGTCTGCAATATCATCTGGGTGGGATCCGCCGGTAAAGCCGCGGCGAGCTCGATGGCCTTGGCATTCGCCGTGTTGTACTCGGCCGTCTTCGCATCGCTCGTTGCGGTATCGTCCGCCAAGAAGGCCTCGTCGGAAGCAAGCGCATAGGTGATCGCTTCCCTCTTCGCATTCACGTAAGCGATGAGAGGCGTGAAATCGACTTCGGGGAACGCTTGGGATGCGGTATCGATCTTCGCCAATGCGGAATCCAAGCTTGCGATGGCCGCGGTGTTGGTATCGCGGGAAATCGTGACGTTCTGGGTGCTTGCGGCGGCTACCAAGGTAGTCGCCTGACGCGACTTCGTATCGGCATCGATGATAAGCACCCATGCTTCCGAGAAGGCCGTGGCGGATTTCATCGCACCGATATCATAGGTGATGAGTTGGGATCCGTACTCGAGCATCAGCTTACGTGCCTCGGCGCATGCCGCAGCCTGTTCCAGCACGTCACTTTCCTCGGACCCATTGAGGGAAGTACCGAGGCCTGTGAAAATCACCAAGGCCTCATCGAGGGTACCGCTCGCTTCGGGAACCCCATCGAGCAACACTTGCAGGTCGTCCAGCGAGTCTGCGCTGACCTGCTCGGCGATTGCTGTATCAAGGGCGACAATGGTCACATCGACGTTCTGAACCAACTCTATCCCGGTGATAAGTCGGTCGGTCGCTTCGTCGTGTACCGTTTTCGTGGCGAACATATTCGTAGCGTACAAGCCCCCGACGACGACGACAACGGCCACGGCGATGACAACGGCGACGATCAACCGGATGTGTTTTATCCGCGACGAGACAAAATGCTTCCTTTTTGAAGATGATGTTTTCCGTTGTGATGTACGTGCAAAGGGCCTCTCCTGTGCAGAGGTCCGATCCGGCATACTACTACGCAGATTCGAACCGGACGAAGCTCCGAAACGACCGCCCGCTGAAGCAGCATCGGTCATCGGCTTCGGGGCTTCCTTGCCGTTGGCAGAAGTATTCGTTTTCGAATGTCGTCCCGCAGACCGAGTCATCTACACTCCGTGCTTTGCTCCGTGAACTGGATTCCCGCCATACAGAATCTCCCAACAAGCGCCAAAGTTTACAATAGGTTCCGCGCAAATCGAAGACTATTCATAGATTCCTCGCGCGTATGCTGTCTAGAAAATCGCAGGTAGCATACAATGTTCCAGTGAGTTCGGCACCCTAGATTCCCGGGAGCATCTATGACAGCAGACACAAAGTCCATCGGTAAACCGGAGCGAATCATCACGCTCGCGATGTACCTCGCCGAGCGAGAATCCCCTGCGACCAAACAAGATATTAGCACAAACGTAGATGGATACCAAAAACTCGCCTTCGGCGACAGCGCGAGTACCAAGATGTTCGAGCGGGACTTGGAATCACTCAAAGAGGTCGGTATCTACATCACAGCCGATGGCGATTCACGCTATTCGCTCGATACGAAGAAAAGTTTCGCAAATGAGATCCTCCTCTCACCCCTGGAGGTTATGCGTCTCCGTCTTGCGAGCATCTCTCCCCTTACAGACCCGACATTCATCTTCAACGACGAGTTGCGAAGCGCTGTGACCAAATTATCCTACATCGTCGGGAAAGCGGAACTCGGCGATCTGCCCGATCTTCGTATATCCGAGGATTTCAACTCGGCAGAACGGGACTATGTGAAGAAGCTCGAGGTGTTTCGACTCAAACGCAAAGAGGTCTGTTTCGACTATGTCGATCGCAACGATAGGAAAACCCGTAGAACCGTGCGTCCGTACACACAGTTCTCCATTATCGATGATTGGTATCTCGTATGCCTCGACGTCGACATCCAAGAGGTGCGCGAATTCCGCATCTCCAGAATGAGCAAGCTTACCCAGCGTCGCAGTTCCACCGGCCCGGATTTCGACCCCGTCGAGATCACGCCGAATGATTACATCGGCTTTCCTTTCCAGTTCGGAGACGAGGAGGAGTTCGATATCGCATTCCTCCTGCCACGACAGACGAAACTGGATTCGAAGCACCCTTGGTTCAACGCGAATCTGCTCGAACTCGAAGGTTATCCGGACAAACTCGTGATGACCACGACGGCTCGCTCTACCCGGCAAGCCGCTCGTTGGGCATTGGAATATGCGACGGGTATCGTCCCTCTCTTCCCCCAAAAAGTAGTCGATGCTTATCTTCAAGGCCTCGAGAAAGTCGAGGCATACCATGGCTGAGAACCCGAAGGGTCATAGCGCAGGCCGTCCCAATGAAGCGGCTATCGCGAACCGCATTATCGTCCTGTTCGAATATCTGAGACAGAAAGGCGCCTTCGACGAACGCTCGTCGGACGGCGATGACACGATCTCGATCCCGCTTGATGACATAGCCAAGCAATTCGACTGCACGAAAGCAGAGGCAGCGAAGCTTGCCGAGAAACTCTCCTGTTGCGGACAATGCGATTATCTGTATGTGCCCGTCTATGTCGACGAAGAGCGCGACGCGGTGGTTTCCTATGGATCCTTCTCGGCGCTTGAAAATCCCTTGCGTCTCTCAGACGCCGAGTGCTCAGCTTTGCTCAGCGCCTTGGACAGAGCCGGCGTCAGGCAAGACGACCCATTGCGCACGCAACTTCTTAGCAACGCAGCGTCGCCCATCTTCGAGTCGCGCGTATTCGAGGGAAGCGATCCTTCCGTCGATACCACAGACCGCATCACACTCGGAACCACCCTCTCGATCCTCACGTCGGCGATCGAGAACAAGCATGTGGTCCGCATGCGCTATACGAAAAACGGCAGCGGCGAGAGCGAGACGCGTGAAGTCGAGCCCATCACCATCACGCTCGAGAACGGCATGTGGTACCTCCATGCGTTCTGCCGAAACCGCCAAAGCGCGCGGGTTTTCTCGGTGGAGAATATCAGCGAGGCCGAAGAGAGCGACACGGATTTCGAAACGCGCAGCACCGAAATCAGACGTTTCTCGGAATTGTTGGACAAGGACTTCCCTCGCGCGCGCCTTCGCTTCGAACCGGGCTGCATCATCGAAAAACGGGAATGGCCGGGCTTGCACATCGAGTCCGTCGAACCGGACGGCTCGACTGTGGCGAATATCCCTTATGCGGATTCGAACTGGCTACCGCTCCGCATCGTTTCGCATCTCGGTGCCATAAGCGTGCTCGAGCCGGAGGAGTTGAAAACCGCCGCCTCGAAACTCGCAGGGAAGCGGCGGGAGGAAGCGAAGAAAGCGCTTATCGATTGGGATTCCCATCCGAAAGAAGGCGCTCTGAGATGTTTCGACTCAGCTCTT
>JAAXUU010000230.1 GCA_013335845.1 Actinomycetota bacterium | reverse complement strand
CCGCCCTGCGTAACATCGTGCGCCTCTAACCCAATGACGTATCCGGGACCGAGGATGAATGTACCCTGAGGGGTAGCAGTCAAGAAGTAGCGGCGAAGCTGAAGCAAGAGATACAGGAAAAAGTCGAGATGGCCGGAATCGAAATCGTAGAGGCGAGGATCACCCATCTGGCCTATGCCCCGGAAATCGCTGCAGCCATGCTTCAAAGACAGCAAGCCTCGGCTATCATCGACGCACGAACGATGATCGTCGAAGGAGCCGTCGGTATGGTTCGCATGGCGCTTGAGAAGTTGAGCGAGGAAAACGTGGTCGAACTCGATGATGAGCGTAAGGCCGCTATGGTGTCGAACCTCCTTGTCGTTCTCTGCGGTAGCAAAGATGCACAGCCGATCATCAACTCCGGCTCGATCTATTAAGAAACGGAACTGAAACCGTGGAAGAAAAAGAGCGCGCGAAGAAGCAGATTCTCTTGCGCATATCACCTAAGCTTTGGAAGGATCTGGCTGTTTGGGCGGAAGACGACTTCCGCTCCATCAACGGCCAGATAGAATTCCTTCTCTCAGAGTGTGTTCGCCAGCGAAAGAAGCATGGGGGATTCCAAGGCGAAATCCCCGAGGAAACCGTCGATATATTCGAAGACTATCTGCGCGAAGAGGATGACGATCGAAGCACAATATAACAGCTATAGGCGTAGGTAAGAGCGTGGGGATTTTATAGTCCCTACGCTCTTTTTGCAATCAACCGCTGTACTCCCTGCATGAACACAGGGTCGATTTTTGTCCTAACCGCCTGAGATACTTCCGCTATACGAATGGGCGCGTGATTGGAGGTTTATCGTGATTTACATCACAGGTGACACGCATGGCGATTTTCGCCATCTCAAGCAGTTCGCGAAACACAACGGTCTCACTCGGAACGATATCATCATCGTGCTGGGTGATACCTGAGTGAACTACTTCCAGAACCATCGCGACGAGGAGTGTAAGAAGTCTTCACATGCGCCTTCATACACACCTTTTCGACATCAGTCCACGTTTTAATTAATGTCGATGCGTAGCATTAAGCTATTCCCAACAGAAAGTTGGTGGCTGGTTTGTAAGCCGTAAATCGCTTGGAAAGGATAGGATATGAAGTACAAAGAGCTCTCATTCCATGACCTGTATCACAAGCCGTGCATCGTCACCCATAAAATCGATGCCCTTGGGCTGGAGGAAGACGAGGTGGATGTACCAAAGCACGCGAATGCCGTGCTCGCCTATCCGTACATCGACCGTCAGATAGGCTTTACCTTTGAAATCCTCGCACCCGCCGTCTTCCCTGACGGGACCGTTCTCGAAGACTATGCGCTATTGGATCACTTCAACATATTTTCCAAGCTGCGTAGTGATCTATTCACTGATTTTGACATACTGCTGCTTTCTGATCCGGATGAATATAAAGCCAAGTTCGAAAAGCATTGCAAGATAATCGACGAAGGCTATTCGGCAGGAGAGGAAGTCGAGGCCACGCGCAAAATCACAGTCATAGATCATCTTCGAAACGAGGACCATCCGGACGACGTGTTCACTGTCCTCCTGAGCAAGGAAAAGCTGAGCGAGGGCGTGTGGGTGCGCTTGGAAGCAATCACCGGTGAAGGAGAGCTTTGTGGGACGTTGCTCAATGAACCATACTCGGATTTCGATGTGCACGCAGGTGATATCGTTACCCTAGGGCTGAAAAGCCAACGAGAGGGTGGCCTCGCGCTGTTCACCACCGATCAGATGCTTCTTGAAAGAAAATCGCAAGACCGTTCGATCCTGTCATTAGACGATTGATGTTTCCCCTCATTAGATTGATTTCTGAGTTGCGAGGAAACCCTTGACAACTCAGTCGAAGCTTTTGACACACTTATATATGATTCTATTTGAAAGTTATGAATCGGTATCAAAATACACTCAGCGCTTCCAGGTTGCCTTTTCCGTGCTAGTATCGATAGACGTTGGCTATTCGACCAAATCCAAAGGCAATGCATTGGAGGACGATTATGAAGTCAAACAAGAAAGCGGTCGTCACGCTCGGCTGCATCGTAGTGGTATTCTCCCTTGTCGCACTCGCTTGCGCAAAACAGCCCCAATCAACAGAACAACCCCAACAGGAGTCGCTTACAGTGAATGGGGTCGAAATCATCCCCGATGACCAGGTTGTTTCAGATGATCAAATCGTATTTGCCGCAGATTGGGCAACCATCTATCCCGATGAGTACGCGACCTATCTTCTGAACGACGTGACGAGTTACGATTATGCAGGAGCGCCCGCGACAACTGATTATCTCGAAGCCTACCCCGCTATCAAGACACTCTATAACGGAGGCGGATTCGCGAAAGAGTTCAACAAACCGATAGGCCATATCAACAGTCTCGAAACGGTCTTCAGCACAGCCCGGACTAAAAAGGGATCCTCCTGCCTCTCCTGCAAAACCCCTCAGTACATACTTATGGAACGCGAGGGTGGAACCGCGTTCTACAGCACTCCCTTCGAGGAATCTTTCGCAAAGGTCACCGAACCCATCAGCTGCTATGACTGCCACGAGAATCAACCCGGAATCATCCATGTGAATCGCACGAATATCACCAACGCCATCGAGGAATACAGTATAGAGATCGAAGAGAAGATCCTCGTTTGCGCCCAGTGCCATAACGATTACTACATGGACCCCGAGACGGGAGCGGTCATCAACCCCTACAAGTACGGAACGGATCCGGAGTCGATGCTGAAGTATTACAACGAGATCGATTTCGTTGATTTCACCAATCCGGATTCAGGGACACCTCTCTTGAAGGTGCAACACCCCGAATGGGAGACTTTCTCGGCTTCACTCCATGCATCGCAGGGCCTCACCTGCCCCGATTGCCATATGGCCAAGGAAGACGGTTACACCTCCCATATATGGACGACGCCCTTCAAGAGCGAAACGATCATGAACGACGTCTGCCTCGGCTGTCACACGGAATTGACAGTCCAGGAACTTGAGGATCGCGTCAACGGTCTGCAGGATGAAACGCAAGCCCGTGTAACAGATATCTCCGAACAGATCGCAGCACTCAACGGCAAGATCGCAGAGAACAAGGACACCATGGACACTGCGACTCTGGAAAAGGTGAGGAGCCTCCATCGCGACGCTCAGTTCTACTGGGACTTTGTATTCTCGGAGAATAGCGATGGATACCATAACTCGGCCCTGGCAGAGGAATGTCTCGATACATCACAGGCTGTGATAGATGAAGCGAATGCACTCTTCTAGGCGTTGATGGATTCCGCTTATCAGGCAGACTTGTGAAGATTTTACCGACTTTTGTCTGTATTACAAAAGTTTAAGGAAGGTTTCAGGTTCCTTTTCTACGATTACCCTATCCCGTCGGTTCCGGCTGGGTAAGGTAATCGGATGA
>JAAXUU010000229.1 GCA_013335845.1 Actinomycetota bacterium | reverse complement strand
CGCTGTTGCGGGCTCAGGTCGATGTGCTTCTCGGAGTCGAAGAATACCGTATCGTTCACTACGATGCGACCTTCATCGGGAGCTTCCACGCCTGCGATACAGCGGAGCGTCAAGCTTTTTCCGCAACCTGAGGCACCCAGAAAGCCCAACGTTTCATTCCCGACATCGAACGCGACATCGAGATCGAATGTTCCCAGCTTCTTCCTGATATCAACTGTCAGACTCAACGCTACCACCCAAACGATACTTTTGCGTGCGACTCGAATAGATATTGATGAATAGAATCACGACAAACGAGATGAGTATGACCACGCATACCCAGAAGATAGCGACAGGTGAGTTGCCGCCCATCCATTGGAAATAAATCGCAATCGGCATGGTTTGCGTGACGCCGGCGTAGTTTCCCGCCACGAATAATGTAGCCCCGAATTCTCCCATGGCACGCGCGAACGCGAGTACGGTTCCGGCTGCAATGCTCGGCCACCCAAGAGGGACCATGAGTTGCAGGAAGATGCGCTTCTCGGACCAGCCGAGTGTCCGTGCTGCATCTGTCATCGCAGGGTCGAGTGCTTCGAACGCCCCGCGTGCCGTACGGTACATAAGCGGGAATGCAACCACGATCGCGGCGACCACCGCAGCAGGCCACGAGAACACGAGCTCGATACCATGCCCGATGAGCCAGCGCCCGAACGCTGTCGATTGCCCGAACGTCACCAACAGCAGGAAGCCGCAAACTGTCGGGGGGAGCACCATGGGAATAGTGAAGATGCTGTCGAGAATGCCCTTGAGGCGGTCGCTTACTTTGAGCGAAACCCAAGCAGCGAGTAATCCGAGAACGAAGACGAAAATCATAGCGACGCCTGCGGTCCGAAGGGAAACCCAGAACGGTCGATAATCGATGCCGGTGAAGAATTCCTTGACTTTGTCGAACCCGGTAGCCGAGGCCACGATTACTATGCTGTCTGTAGGTGCGAGCAGACCGGTCTCGCAGAAGAGAACACCGCTGCTCCCGTCTTCGCTCCAGGCGAGGGTGGCGCTTGCGTAATAGCTGCCCTCTTCGACTTCGACCGCGAAATCATAGGTGTAATCACCTACCGTATAGGTGGGTTCCGAGGTGAAGTGGCGCTCCAAATCCATAGCGCCGATCACCTCACCGCCGTTCGAAGCGGCGTCGTCGATTGCGACCAGCATTTGCCAAAACGCTTCTCGATCATCGGCGTCCGTCACGTCCAAGCCGGCTGCGCTCGCAACGGATTCGGGGATATAGACGACCGCATACCCGTCGCAAACCATCACGGCGAAGGCGTCTTTACTGGCCATGGGGTATCGGTAGCCGTAATAGCTGCCTGAATAGAGTTTATTGGTTCCTTTATTGGCGCGGGAGAACCCGTCGATTCCGAATGAAACGCCATCCACTGTGATTGCCGACGCATCCTTTGAGATGTGTGGCGTCGGATTCTCGGAAAGGGCTTCAGCTGCAAGGGCCATATGAGGGAGAATGCACAGGCTGACGAGGGTTGCAAAGACAACCCCGATGAGTCTATGCATTTTACAAGCGGCCATAGGTGTATATTCCTCATGTATGTGATCATCGTGCGTGCGTTTTCGGTGTGAATGGTGCCGCATGATTTGGATAAAAATAGGACGGTGGTTATGCCACCGCCCTATTCTAACGCAATCATCGTCAACGCATGAGTACAATCGGCGTTTAGAGTACTTCGAAGCCGTATTCCGACCAGATTTTCTGCGCACCGGCGTCGGTCATGCAAAAGTTCAGAAAATCGGCGGCAACGTCGGCATTCGCGGCGTTCGCAAGGACGGCACCGGGGTATTTGATCGCTTTATGGGCATCGTCGGGGACGGTGTAGGCGATTTCAATGCCGTCATAACGGTAGAGGTCGCTCGAATAGACGAATCCTATCTGGCAATCACCGGTTGCTACATAATTCGCAGCGGTACCGACTTTGTCAGCCAAGACGATTTTATCTGCGATAGACGCATCATATGCACCATCGTCTCCGGCGGTTCCGGTGTAGAGACCGACCGAGTTGAGCGCTTGATTGGCATATTTACCGGCAGGAACGGTTGCTGCGTCTCCGATGGCTATTTTCGTGATCGATTCAATCGCAACATCGGCGAGAGATGAGATCTGGAGATCACTGCCTTCTGAACGGACGATTACGAGGTCGTTCCCGAACATATCGATACGACTCTCCGGGTCGATATATCCCGCTTCGTCCGCTTTATCCATAGAAGAAGTCGAAGCGACGATAAGGACATCGGGTGTTGCTCCTGCGCCGATCTGTTCGGTCAGGTCGCCGGACGACTTGAATTGGGTATCTGCGAATGTGACTTCGGGGTGGGCGGCGGTGTAGAGCGCTTGGACATCGGGGAGGGCCTTCTCAAGTGAGTTTGCAGCGAAGATCGAGAGCTCAACAGGGGTTGCGGTTGTTTCTACGACAGCCACTTCCTCGGTCTTTTCTTCTGTTTTCGTACAACCTGCCAAAGCAAAAGATCCGACCAGGGCTATCGACAGCACGGCCGTCCCTGCGCATCGGACGAATTTCCTTCTGTTCATGCATCCTCCTTAGTAGAAACACATTCAAGATATGTATCAAGAAACGCCCACCGTTCAGCTTGGCTTCGATTTCGCGTGGAAACGGTGTGTACTATGTTTTAAAGTTTATTCTCCAGGTAGAATAATTGTCAACAAGAATAATTAAATGAGCCGTCAGGGGCGGAAAATATCTAACTTTTCTTTTATCTATGGTGCGAATAATGATTGCTTGCGCTATGGTATCATTGTAATCTGAACTTAACGCTACGCGATGTAGCTATGGAATTATTTGAAAGGATATTGCATGCCGGATATGATCTCTATCGAGGAAGCCCATTCAGTTATATTGGACGCCATCCGAATAACCGTGATCGAAAATGTCGATATCATGGATTCCCTTGGGCGCGTGCTTGCGGAAGACCTATCAAGTGATATCGATATCGCTCCTTTCGATAACACCGGCATGGACGGCTTTGCATTGATGAATGAGGACATAAGCGCTGCTTCGCAGGACGCACCCGTTTCCTTGGAAATCATCTCGCATATAGGCGCTGGCTTCGTGTTCGAGGGGACGTTACATCCGGGCCAGGCGGTCCGTATCATGACGGGCGCCCCTATCCCTATCGGTGCCGACGCCGTTGAGAAGATCGAAGACGTCACATGGACGGGCGAAGGAAGCGTGGGCGACAAGGTTACCTTCATAAAGCCGATTGAGGTGGGTAGGAACATCCGTAAAGCAGGCGAAGATGTGAAAGCAGGCGAGGTCGTGATCCATGCAGGAGAGACGATCTCTCCCGCCGGTATAGGTCTTCTCGCCAGTACGGGCCATGGGTCTG
>JAAXUU010000228.1 GCA_013335845.1 Actinomycetota bacterium | reverse complement strand
TTCCGTAACCTGTTTCTCAACCTCTTCTATTTTCTCGAGGCGATCATACAGGTTGGAAATCTCGAATCCGATTCTTTCCTGACGTTTGACACCGCCCTCCATGTCTTTAGAAAGACCCGCGACGACTCGATAATCCGTTGTTTCGTCCAATTGGGTCTGCATAGAGGCGATCTTGTCACGCAACAAACTCGCTTCGTACTGGAACTTCGTGATTTCCAGTTCGCAGTTTTGTCGTAAATCGGCGATTTGATCCGCCTTCTTCGAAACCTCTTTACGTTTGCCGCGGATGACCATGATCCTGTCCTGCTCGGGAATCTTCTCGAGCTTCTTTTTAGCGCGCAGTATCGCAAAATCCATATCCTGCAAAGCTAAAAGTGTGTCTGCCTCGGTCATACATGCTCCTATCGATAAGACGCGCATCCACCCCCGGCGGAGTTTCTACGCGAAATCTATTCGCGTCGAATCTAAACTGTCCACCAGTTGATCTGCGGTGGCACTTTCATTACCTTATCCTTTGCGTACCCGATATCGATTACTGCTTCATAGAGCGCGTTGACAAAGAGACGCTCTGAAACATCGTGACCTAATTCGATGATGGATATGCCGGCCGCCTTAGCAGCCAGAGCAGTATGATAACGTACTTCACCGCAAATGAAGCAATCGAATTCGCAGCGGGTAACATCATTTATCAACGGCCATGCCGAACCCGGGCAGGTCGCAACGAATTTAATACTGTGATTCGGGTCTCCCCAGACGCGAGGTGTTATGCCGAAGACTTCTTTACAACGCTGGCTGAGCTCTCTGAGAGTCATCGCGGGAACCGAGGATAGTTGCCCGAGACCACCTTGAACCTCCCCCGCCCCGATTCCATCCTTATGTATCGTTTGCTCGAGAGGATTGAGATAGGTAAGATTCAAGGCATCGGGCAAAACATGCTGACTCCGGGCGGAAGTATCGAAGTTCGTGTGCATGGCGATGAGTGATACATCCCTTCGAATCGCAGCATACACAGCCTCCCCTGCCATCGCCTGCTCGACCGAATCGCGTTCCGATCCTTGCGTGGACCATGTTCCCGGACCATTCGATAAAATAAGATAAGGTGGCTTCAAAAATACCGGGTGATGGGTAAGCAGCACGTTGCAACCGTTATCGGCAGCAAGATGTATCGCTTCCACAGTAGGATCGAGAGCAACGGCGATGCCTTCGACGTTCGCTTCCTTGTCTCCTACAATGACACCGCAGTTATCCCATGATTCCTTGGCTTTTTCCGGAAACATCTCGAATAGCGCCCGTTCGAGATACCAGACCTGTTGTGCGAGACTCATACCCATGCCCCCTCTAAGGAAATGTAGCGCCGCTGCTTGTCTCGCAGAGGAACCGTGACTCTTCTATACCCCGCTTGATACATCGCCCGATAGGCTTCTTTCGCGCCGAATGCGACCTCACTTGGAGCATGTGCATCCGAACCGAACGTACAATCCACCCCTGCCTCATAGAATGCATTGAGCAATCCTTGGGAAGGATATACTTCCTTGACCGGCCTTCGAAGTCCGGCGGTGTTCACTTCGACCATCACCTGCCTGGCGGCTGCAACACGGGCGACTTCAGCGAAAAGTTCCCTTGTATCGAAGGACGGACGATGCCCGAACTTCTTAGGGAGATCGGGATGTGCCATGCAGTCGAAAGGAACGGCACTGGTAACCGCGTCACACCAGAGACTGAAATAGCGTGTCCAGACCTCATCTACATCACGTTCGTCCCAAACAGCCAGTTCATCGGGATT
This sequence comes from Actinomycetota bacterium, assembly GCA_013335845.1. Lineage (GTDB taxonomy): Bacteria > Actinomycetota > Coriobacteriia > Coriobacteriales > RUG844 > JAAXUU01. The sequence continues at coordinate 1,648 of JAAXUU010000228.1, read as the reverse complement.
ATCAAAAGCCCAACCATCGATGAAATGTACCGACCCCAAGAGATATTCGTACTCATGGGTAGTATCGCATAAAAAGCGCTCGTTGGTTCCGAGCCAGTCCGCCTCACCGCCCAATATCAGGGTTATATCGGGATGCGAATCGCGTGCGGAAAGCACATCGAGTTTGTACTGCTCAGCTATGGAGGTATTCATCGAGAAACTGTTATAAGGATCCACGCCTTCCGGCATGGGTAGATGTTCCGTCAGCACCAAGGTCGAAACACCTTTGTTCAACGCTGCATTCACCACGTCGTGTACGGTGCCGTTGCCATGACCGGAATAGGAAGTATGTGTATGACAGTCGATCAGTTCAATAGTAGACACTACGCGAACCACTGCTCCTTATGTTCCGTGCTATTCGAACCACCTATGTATTGCGCGGCTTCCATTATCCACGATATAGAGCAAGTTTGCATCAAAGAATGATCTTCGCAAACGCCTCCACGAAAGACTTCAGATCCGCTAGAGTTGTATCTCGGCCGATTGAAATCCGCAAAGAACCATACGCCAGATTCGACGGAACCCCGATACTCGAGAGTACGTGGCTCGGTTCGAGAGAACCGGATGAACAAGCAGAACCCGCAGAGGTCGCGAAACCCGCTTCATCCAAACGAAGTATCATCGTCTCGCTTTCGAGCCCTTCGATTAGAAGGGACACTATGTTCGGCAGGTGCCTCATGGTATCGGTCGAATACATGTCCGTCCGAGGGTCGACAGCCAGACCGATCCGAGAAGATACGGCGAGAAGATCACTTATAAGAATCTACTGTAACATGCGAAGGCGTTCATTTTCAGTGGAGCGCTTAATGTGTGCGATCTCGAGAGCTCGGGCGAATCCTACAGCGCCAGCAACATTCTGGGTGCCGCTGCGTAAACCCATCTCCTGCCCACCACCGAGCATCTGTGCTCGCAAAGGGGTCTTTCGACGTAGGTAGAGGACCCCCACTCCTTTGGGACCGTAGATCTTATGCCCGGAGAAGGAGGCCGCGTCGATCCCTGACGCTTCAAGATCGAAATCACATTTTCCCAGAGCCTGTACGGCATCGGTATGGAAAACCGCTCCAACCGTATGTGCGACCGCTGCCAGCTCCTTGACGGGTTGAACGGTGCCGATCTCGTTGTTCGCCATCATCACGCTCACAAGTGCCGTATCGGGTCTGAGCAACAGCTGTAGATCATCGGGATGGACCAAGCCATCAGATCGCGGCCTGAGATAGCTGACTTCATTTCCCAAAGAGGCAAGGCGCTTAGCCGGTTCGAGAACAGCATGATGCTCGAATTCCGAAACGATGATATGCGCAGGTTTCTGAGAACGCAGACGTCCTTGTACCAAACCGAATACCGCCGTGTTATCGCTTTCGGTTCCTCCGCTTGTGAAGATTATCTCCGAGGGGCGTTTCGATCCGAGAAGTCGGGAAACACGTTTGCGGGCATCCTCCAAAACGGAAAACGCCTCACGACCTTCACGGTAGAGGGCGTTCGCATTGCCGAAGCCGTTGCGGTGATACTCCTCCATTGCAGCAAGCACCTCTCCATCAAGAGGGGTGGTCGCGGCATAATCGAGATACACTCTTTTCTTTTGTGTACCCACACCGATCATGCTTGGGCG
>JAAXUU010000227.1 GCA_013335845.1 Actinomycetota bacterium | reverse complement strand
CCAACCCAATAAGCTCTACTTGGTGTGTAGGTAGAGCGCGTACGTAGGTAGCGCGCGTGATCAGGTAGAGCGCATCTCCGTCCGCTGCATGCTGCGCGGGTATCCTCAAAACGCCAGGTAGAACATATAGAAACCGATTACAAGAATCGCGGCACCCATAACGATTTTGAAAACAGTGCCCGCTTTCCCATAACGCTCATCCTGTGCAAGCTTCGAAACGAGGCCGACGGATGTCCCCGCTACGACAGCCAGAATCCCATGCCCGACGGAATAGGCGAACAGGAGAAGGATGCCGCGCAGAAAATCTCCTTGCCCCGCGACGAGAGCCAGAAGCGCGATAAGGACCGGAGTAGAACAGGGCGACGAGAATATCCCTCCGAGAATGCCCGCGATGAACGCTCCCGCATAGCCCGTCTTCGTGTTTTTCGACAACAGATAACTCGACGGGATGATCTCGAAAATGCCCCAGACTTGAAGGGCCATCAATACCATAAGCACGCCGAGAAGAAGATACCACCAGGTAGACGAAGCGCCGATAAGACTCCCCGCCGCGGATGCGATGACCCCGAGTGTCGTGAACGTAAGCGCGGAACCGATTGCGAAGGTTACGGAAAGACGGAACGCCTTCTTCGTGTCCTTCTGTCCGACGCCACCAACGTAGCCGATCACCAGCGGAACGCTCGAAAGCGAGCAAGGCATGAACGATGCGACAGCACCTGCAACGAGAGCGAGCAACGGAGCCAGCCATAAGTTACCGAGCATAAGTTGAGACAGATTTTCCAGAATCTCCGTCATTGCTCCATGCCCATATCGATTAGAATCGCCCGCATCTCGTCGACGGTGAGACCACCTTGATGCAGAGTGAAGATATGCTCGCCGGTCTCCTCGTCTTCATACAAGATGAACTCGACGTCGATATCCTCGCGGGGGACATAAGGGGTACCGTCTGACGCGATGAACACCTGCGTGGGTATCACCTGAACAGGGAATTTCGCCGCGATTTCGTCATAGGTATCGACATCGACATACTTGATGATCGCCTTGCCTTGCGTTTCCGCATGTACGGCCTCGAGTATGGGTTCGAACTCTCTGCAAGGAGCACACCAACCTGCGCCGAAATCGATGATTATCGGTAGGCCATATACCTTGAGTGTCTCAAGTTCGATCTCTGTGGCAGCCAGCGAGAAGTCACCTTGATCGTTTCCCTCGTCCGTAGCAGAACTCTCGGTTCCAACAGGCGCGGTTTCGCCGGTTGTATCGGTGTTCGCGTTTTTCACAAGCCAGATCGCCGCGATGCCTACTACGATTAGAACAGGAACGACTATCTTGAGTATTTTTTGCGTGTTCATCAACAATCACACCCGCAAGAACAGTTCTGCTTGGCGTCTTTCCCCGAGAAGAATCGATCGAGATTATCCGGCAAAGTATAATCGAAACCTGAACTAACCTCTATAGGAGTCCCGAACACATTTTGAAGAATGGACTCTGCGAGCATCTTCTTGGGAGCGACCTCGTAGGAACCCCCTTCGTATTCGAAGACGCGGCAATCGACGTTCGAATCACTGATCTCGCTGCAACAACCGCACTCGTTTTCCTGTACGGTCTGACAGATATCCCGACCGTTCACGCGCACTGTGGGGGAAGAAAGGAAATGATGGCGCTGTGCAAGCTCTGCTGTTGTGATCTCGATTTTCCGATACTCGATTCCGTACCCTGCGAGCTCCAAAGCGGGAGAGAGAACCTCAAGCACCTCTTCCAGCACGGCGTCCGTGCCCATGCAACGTTCACAGGTTTCAAGATCGAGGTAGAGGTATTCCACCACGATTATTTTCACAACCGACGTATCGTCGCCATCGCTTGTCACCGACTCCTCAGGGCAAGAACAAACCGCCGGCTCCCCAGAACAGGAGCAAGCCGCTGATTTCTCAGAACAAGAACACGTCTCAGATTCCTCCTTTTGAAAAACCGGAGGAACCCAGCCTGTAGCATCGTTCGCGTAGGATATGGCACCGACAGGGCATTGGTTGCCGCAGCCATGACATTGGTCTATACAACCGTCCGGATTTTCGACGACGGGAACAGGGGCTTTCGTTGTATCGTAGACCGCATGAGGGCAGAAATTCACACACGTGCCGCACTCGGTGCATGTGCTCTCGTCGATTATCGGGTACCAATTCTCGGCCATCTCTACCGCCTGTCACGTTGATTTTCCCTTAAAACTTCTAGACTTCACCGCTGCTTCCGCAAAAGTGTCTCGATGAATAGTATACATCGAAAGTCATTCGTTGCGCGCATTGACACACTTCCAAAGACTTCGTAATTACTAATTGGAATGCCCTGTTTCTATCTATGGAGCATCAGCAAACAGCCTGCCCCATACCGTAACACGCAAATCGTCCGGTCGAGACGAATCCCGGCCGGACGATGATTGGATCATTTGCAGTGGATATTAACGATTAGGCCTCTTCTTAAGAGTACGCACCGCTCCAAACATCGCCAAGGCAGCGATGAGGAGTACAATCGGTATAAGGATATCGAGTGTATCTCCGGTCTCCGGAGCACTGAACTCACTCGCCAACGGAGCGACCGTCATCAGCGTGTTCTTTACCGTTACCTCGCTAAATTCGGTCTGACCTCTCTCTATGGTGAACTTCACGGGAGTCGCATCGAGAACATACCCCGCCGGCGCCTGCTTCTCGACGAATCGATAGTCCCCGGGAGCAAGATCCTCAACGATGATGCATCCATTTCCATTTGTCACCAAACCCTGCCTCAAAACCACACCTGCGCCGTCTTGAAGTTCGAACACCGCGCCCGATAAGACTTTGCTGCCGGTGCTATCCTTCTTCGTCAACACGACATCACTCGGTGTGAGTGTATTAGTCATAGTGAGCCGCAGCGGTTCAGCCTGGCCTTTCTCTATGGTAAACAGAATCGGCGTCGAATCCAGCTCATACCCGAAAGGTGCCTGCGTTTCCACGAATCGATAGTCACCCGGTATAAGGTTCTCGACGTATATACAACCGTTCTCGTCTGTCGTCAGGTCTTGTTGTAACACCGTACCGGTACTGTCCTCGAGGCTGAATACAGCGTCAGGTAGCCCTACCTCACTCACAGAATCCACCTTCGTGAGGATAACGCCTCCGGGCGTAAGCGTGTTGGTCATAGCGATTTGAAGAGGCTCTGATTGCCCTTTGGCAATTGTGAACGGAATAGGGGTCGCGTCGAGGTCATAGCCGAAGGGTGCCTGCGTTTCCACGAATCGATAGTCACCCGGTATAAGGTTCTCGATTGTGACGCAGCCATCACCGTCCGACGTAAGTCCCTGCTGAAGCACCGCACCGGCACTATCCGTGAGGTCGAACACGGCTCCCGAGAGCAGCTCGTCACTAACGCTATCCTTTTTCAAAAGGACGATATCCCCCGGCGTGAG
>JAAXUU010000226.1 GCA_013335845.1 Actinomycetota bacterium | reverse complement strand
CCGCAGAACGCTAGCAAGGAACTTACTCCTGCAGGGAGAATGGTCAGGACAATACTTAAGAGCGAGCCCAAGAGGAAAGCGTAGAGGATCGCAATCGCTTTTTGAGAGCTTTCGGGTCCGGCAAATGAGGCAAGCCAAAGAACTGTCAACGTCCCAAATCCTGCTCCGCAAGAACCACCGGCAAATAAAAGTACTATTCCGTTAACGGATGTATCGTTCGAGAGCCCGAAAGCCAAGAGGGAAAGCCCCAATATAATCAAACAGGAGGCAAAGACATTGAGTGCCTTTTTCAGCCGAATGTTTTCGTTCCGGAATAACAATGCTATCAAAAGGCACGAAAAGATTATGAAGGCCAGCGAAGTCATGTTGAATTGGTCATTGGCGTTTCTCTGGTTTAGGAGCATCGTGAACAGTCTTCCCGACCCGAAAAGATTGAACTGAACGCCACGGATGAGTCCGAAACCGACCCATTGGTAACGCGATGCCAACTCTGCAGTTTTGTTCATGTTGCCAACACCCGACTACGATGAATTATCTGATTGTTTAGTCCTGCAAGCAGCATAGTATACCACCAGGAAGACGAGGCTGCCGTTGTCCCACCGACAACCTTGTCTTCCTTGGTGAGCATAAAATTTCGATAATCTCGGTTACAACCTATGGGAGGCTTATCCGTTCTACCAGACGTCCTTCCGCAAAGGCCTCTCCGAGAAGCATTCCTGCCGTTAAGCAGCGACCATGGCTTTGGCCGGCCATGACGGTAGGATAGTCGACTGCGTAGTAGTTGCCAGAGCAGTTGCCGAGCGCGAAGAGGTTCTCGATCACATTTCCATCGTTATTCAATACGCAGTATTGATCCTTGATCGTGATTCCGCCGACCATGCAAAGAAGAGGAGCTACAATCTTCGCTGCATAGAAGGGTGGTACGGCAATCGGGTTCATATTGACAGCTAGTTTGCCATAGTCAACATCTTCTCCGCGCTCGCACAAAACGTTATAACGGTCTACTGTTTTCTTGAACTCGTCAGCAGGGATACCGATCGTCTTTGCCAGATCATCGAGAGTGTCGGCTTTCCACAATAGACCATCGGTAATGTTCTTCTCGAAAGTTGCTTCAGTGTCCTCCTTTGCACGTTGACGGCCGAATCCATTGGTGTGAGCTAGCGAATCTTCCGCGTAATTCCCATCCCAGATTGCCCATGCAACATTACCGGGCTGCATCATGCGTCCATAGCAGACTTGCGCATTCGGGACATCCTCGTTCTCATAACGCCTGCCGAGTTTATTGACGCGAAGCCAAGGATTTGGGCTTGTGTATGCACCGCCGAGGCAATGGATCATGGGTGCATGTTGCTCGCAAGGCTGCATTGCCGCACCTGCCCACATCATCATCTTCAAACCTTCACCGGAGTTGGCGCCAACTGGGGTGTACATTGTTTTGTCGGTCCAGCGAGTTGCCATATTGCCCCAACGTTCCATCATCTCCGGATCTCCTGCGTAGTCACCGGTTGCAAAGACCACGCCTTTCGAAGCGTTGATCTGGATGTACCCATCAGTACCTTTAGCGATGACTCCTACTACCTTTTCACCCTCTTTGACGAGCTGTTCTGCAGGGCTATTGAAGTGGTAGACAACACCGGCAGCTTCTGAGTCTTTTTGGAAACGTGCCAGCATTGCTTCGTTGGTATCATAAATTACTGCCATGGTGCGATATTCTTTGTAGAGAGGTGTGTCTACAACGTAAACACCTTCGCCTCCGCGAGCAAGCAACCTTGGATTGTGCCCATCTTCCTTCGCCATCTCGGCAATGGTATCCCACATTCTTCCAGAATTGTAGAGATATTGCTTGAGCAAGTCGGAGTTTACGAAGCTGCCTTGGAACGCCTTCGAGTACTCGATAATCTCATTGATGGGGAAATCCGGAATACCTTCTGCCTTTTGGGCAGAGGTGTTAATACCGCCGATTTGATTCGATCGACTACTCGGTTTTTCCATTTTCTCAATAACATGTACCTTGGCTCCATTCTTTGAAGCAAAGTATGCGACAGCCATTCCGGATACACCGGCTCCGACAACAACGACTTCGGTGTCAATGGTCTCTTTGATGTCTGAAGCGGCTATGGGTGCTGGGGCGGTTTGCCACGACCACCTTGTTGACGGGGAAGCTGGTTCAGTTGCGTCTCCATTACCTCCCGATGGCGCTCCTCCCGTTAAGGGTGAGCATCCGGTCAGCCCGGTGATCGCCGCAGCAGTTGCTGTAACTGCTGCCCCTCCGAGAAATGCGCGTCTTGACAGTTTCAGTTCTTTCATACTTTCTCCCTTCCTTGTAAGGATCAGGTGCTTGATACCTTCATGAAAGATACTGCTCAGTCATACAAACGGTACACCCGTAATGGGTGGTATTAAGGTTTTGCATGTATCAATTTCTATCTACTACGTAGACGCGGGCGGATCATGCTACGCGATGCAAGATAGGTCATGAGGAAGTATCCGCCGTATACTACGATGGCGAGTGCGACGGTCATGGCTAGAGGCATTGCTATTTGGATATGCCCGAGAACTGCGACGACATCGGCCACGACCACGAGCGCAACGAGCGTGTGACATATGGCCAAAGCGAGTGGGAATATGAAGTAGATGCCTATTTGAACGAACAGGGCCTTATTGATCATGCTTTGGTCTGCGCCGATGTTCTCAAGTAGTGAGTAACGCACGATGTTGTCGGCCGCCTCGGAAAGTTGTTGCAAGGCGAGTATGGCAGCGCAGGTTATGAGCAGAACGAAGCCGATGTAGATGGCCAAATAAGCGATGACAGTGCTTAATCCTATCGCCTGGCCATACGCTTCCACTGCAGTCATGCTGCGCGTGAACGGCCACCCGTCGGGGTTATCCCGGTTGTTCTCGTCAAGGGCATATGCTTGGTTTATCGACTCGGTGAATAGCGTATCGACGTCATCACGTGAGCCGTTGTACATGACATTCAAGTTCGAATAACCCAATACCTTGTTCGCCGGCATCGCCGAATCGGGCAGAATCAATGTACCGGTGTTCATTGCGAAGGATGCGGTTTCGGCGGCAAGAGTATCGATGCCTCCACCGGATGCGTGCATTTTCGTTCCGTTGATGTTGAGCGTCCCGCTTTGGGCGAGGAAGGCATTGAAGAAATCCTGCATTTCACCGAAGTCACACCAGACAATGAACTCGTCACCTGCAAGCGTCAGGGGCGGTTCTCCTACCAATGCGCGCAGTGCATTGAACTGGGAGAGTGACACGAGGGTTACCGGCGATGTTCGCATGCTATCGGCATTGAAGGAGCTGTTGAGCTCGTAATCCGTAACGGCCATGACATCACCAAACGTGACGTCGCCATAGTAGAAATCGACTTGGGCATCTTCGGCAACATACTCGCTGTATTCGGGAACATCGCGTTCGAGAGCGGCAACCATATCG
>JAAXUU010000225.1 GCA_013335845.1 Actinomycetota bacterium | reverse complement strand
GAAGCGTGTCGTGGGTCGAAAAGTTATGGGTGGGTCTTCTACTTACATTCCCTTCAAAGTGAATGCAGCCGGTGTCATTCCCATCATCTTCGCGAGTGCACTCCTGTACTTTCCTGCCCAGATCGCATCCTTCTTCTCGGACGTCTCGTGGCTCGCGACTTTTGCGGATGCCCTGTCGTCCGGATGGCTGAACTGGATTTTCAGTTTCATGTTGATCATATTCTTCTCGTATTTCTATACGTCGATGGTTTTCAACCCACAAGAGACTGCCGATAACCTCCGTAAAAATGGTGGTTTCATCCCGGGAGTCCGTCCCGGAGGGGCAACGGCTCAGTACATTAAGAATGTTTTGATGCGTATCACGCTTCCCGGTGCAATCTTCGTGGCTGCTCTCGCCATCATACCGAGCATCCTGTTCGCCTTTACCAGCAATCAGCTGATCCAGGCGTTCGGTGGTACTTCCATCCTCATCATGGTCGGTGTTGCACTCGATACCATGACGAAGATCGAAAGCCAGCTTAAAATGCATCATTACGAGGGATTTTTCAAATAAATCACTACCAGAAAGGCGAAATCGATGAATATCGTTTTGCTCGGCGCTCCCGGAGCCGGAAAAGGGACTCAGGCCGCAAGGCTTGTTGAAGAATTCGGTATCGCCCATATTTCAACCGGAGACATTCTGCGCGCCGCTGTGAAGGCAGGAACACCTCTTGGCCTTGAGGCGAAATCATATATGGATGCCGGTGAACTGGTTCCTGATTCCGTCGTAATAGGTTTGGTCAAGGATCGTCTCGGCGAACCAGACGCACAAAATGGATTCATCTTGGACGGCTTTCCGCGCACATCCGTGCAAGCCGTGGCGCTTGACTCCGAGCTTTCTTCTCTTGGTCGCGAGCTCGACGCTGCCGTGGCGATCAATGTCGATCCCGAAGCGATCGTCGCTCGGCTCACGTCTCGCCGCACATGCCGTGTCTGTGGTTATATCGGAAGCGTGAAGGACGAGACATGCCCCAAGTGTGGCGGCGAAATGTATCAGCGTGACGATGATAACGAAACGACCGTTCGTAATCGGCTTGACGTCTATGCGAAGGCGACTGCACCGCTGATCGACTACTATCGAGGATGCGATCTGCTCGTCGAGATCGACGGATCTCTTCCGGTCGATGAAGTCTATGCAAGCGTGAAAAGTGCTCTTAGCATTTAAGTGGACTTAGCGGGTATAATTGACGGGCCCCTGCATTTTGCTCGGGTCCGTTTTTGTTCATGGAGGGGCGGTAATGGTAAAACTCAAGACTTCCGGTGAGATCGAAGCGATGAAGGAGGCCGGGCGCGTGAGCGCCAAGGTGCTTCGCATGGTAGGCGAACTCGTGCGTCCCGGTATATCAACTCTCGATCTCGACAGATTCGCCGAGGAAATCATACGCATGGAAGGCGGTATCCCCGCGTTCAAGGGGTATGGCGGCTTCCCTGGGTCGATATGCGCAAGCGTCAACCACCAGGTCGTACACGGCATCCCTTCGGCAGGTGTCATCCTGCGAGAAGGAGATATCATATCAATCGATACAGGTGCTATCGTCGATGGTTGGTATGGGGACAACGCATGGACCTATGCCGTCGGTGCTATCGACCCCCGAACACAGGAACTGCTTACCGTCACGGAAAAGTCACTGTTCGCAGGCATCGAACAGGCTGTTTCCGGGAACCGACTCGGTGATATCGGCCATGCCATTCAGCGTATCGCCGAAGCATCCGGCTTCGGGGTGGTACGTGAATATGTGGGACATGGTATCGGGCGTAACATGCACGAGGACCCCAATGTCCCCAATTACGGTCATAAAGGCCGCGGAATCAAATTGGAGACGGGGCTCGTGATCGCCATCGAGCCTATGATCAACCAAGGAACGCATATGGTCCGGCAATTGAACGACGGATGGACAGTGGTGACCCTCGACGAACTACCCTCTGCGCACTTCGAGAAGACGGTTGCAATCACAGAAGATGGCCCCTTGATCCTCACAGCCGAATGAATCGGGCTGAATGAATCGGGCTGGGGGAGGTGCGCCATTCGGTTATTTTAGGGGTTGAATCCTAATACAATCGTCGATCGATACATTCGATTGTGTAACAGAATCGGATTTAGAGAACACAGACTGAGCTTGCACAGTACAATCCATTCTAAGTGAGACGTGAGCGAAAGGTGTTCCCATGGTCAAGATCATGTCCGATACATCCACGTTGTTTTCAATCAAGCAGGGCATAGAAGAAGGCGTGACGATAGTACCGCTCTGTGTGACTATAGACGGGAAAACCTATCGTGAATTCGAGGAGATCGATTCGTTTGAATTTCTCGGCATAATCGCGGAGGGGCATTACCCCCAATCCTCACAACCGGCGCTGGGTGACATCATCGCCGCATATGAGATGTTCGGGGATGATGAGGTCATCAATATCACTATGGCGGATGGTTTATCGGGTACGTACGAAACCGCCTGTGCTGCGCGTGAGCAAGTCGCGAACAGAGATAAGATCACGGTACTGAACTCTCGAACATTGTGTGGTCCACAACGGCACCTCGTAAGGAAAGCTGTTGCCTTGGCGCGTTCCGGTCTCGCGAAAGTGGAGATTCTTGTAAGTCTGGAAAGTTCAATGGGAACCGCGAAATCGTTTTTGATACCCGCGGACTTCGAATATCAGAAGCGCGGGGGTCGTCTAACGCCTTTAGCGGCGAATATGATCGGGCTACTCAAAGTCATACCCGTTCTAGCTCAGACCGAGGACGGGAGGCGCCTTGCCCCACATGGTATACACCGCAAGTTCAATGCGGCACTCAAGGATATCGTGGGCGCTTTTGAGAAATGGGGCGTCGGTTCCGATTACCTCCTCACCATTTGTCATGCCGATAATCCTACCCGTGCCGAGCAGGCACGTGCGGCCTTAGCCTCTGCATTTCCTTCTGCGACAATCGAAGTGGAGCTTCTGAGCCCTGTATTCATCACGCAAGGAGGGCCGGGTTGTATTTCGATCCAGGCTATCAAGAAATAAGGGTTCTATGAACAAGGCCACGCCCCGCACGGCAACCGACCTTCACCGTCCGCCCGTACAACAGGGGTGATGATTGTGTTTCGCCGCTTATTCGTTGCTGCAAAATCTAACCGGTAGTACTATAGAAACTTGCGTTCTGATGACCGTTGCCATTGTTGGCACAAAAGGAGTTTGCGCACATGTGCGGAATAGTGGGTTTTGTCGGTGCTATTGCCGATAAACACAATGCAATAGAAAGAATGACCGAAGTTATCACCCATCGTGGCCCCGATGACTCCGGTTTCTATGAAGACGATTATATCGCGATGGGTTTCAGGCGTCTTTCCATCATCGACCTCGATACCGGGCATCAACCTATTTTCAATGAGACAGGACAGCTTGTCCTGACATTCAACGGTGAAATCTAC
>JAAXUU010000224.1 GCA_013335845.1 Actinomycetota bacterium | reverse complement strand
TTCTTGAGCGATTCCGGACCGCAGATTGCCCAAGATAAAGAGTATTCTCCCGGGATTGCCCATATGCAGCGCTGAAGCCACTCCGCCAAGACAGAGTGCAATCAATGCGATGACAAGCCCGGTAACTCTCAGTGATTCATACTTGCCCACCAGAGCCGAGATAGAAACGAAACCAAGACATCCCATGCCGAGTCCTGCAAGAAGTCCGAAAATCAACAGTGGCCATTGAACGTCCATGTTAGCTCCTCCAAGTCTGTTTGGTCAGGATGAAAGCTTCTCCGGGGACATTTCCCACATCGACAAGACGGTGCAGGTTATCGCCCGCCGTTGCGAGTGCTTTCGCTACATCTGACTCGGGATCATCAGCGTCACCGAAGATGCGCGCATGACCGGGACAGATGTCGACACAGGCAGGATTCTTTCCGCCATCGACCAAGTGGGCGCAGAGAGTGCACTTCTCGATAACGCCCATGTTTTCGTTATATGAACGAACGCCATAGGGACAGGCGATGATGCAATACTGACAACCGATGCACTTGCTGTGGTCGATCAGTACGACACCGTCCTCCCGCTTATAGGATGCACCTGTTGGACAGACCTTCACGCAAGCGGGTTCTTCACAATGCTGGCACTTGACGGGCAGATAGTATTCCTCGATGTTCGGGAACTCCCCTGTGGGGCCGACATTGACGACCTTAGTGTAGAAGCGCCCCGCTGGGATAGCGTTTTCCTGTAAGCAGGCTGCTGTACAGGAATGGCAGCCTATGCATCGATCAAGGTCGATGATCATACGATTCGTTGTCATGATTACGCCTCCTCTACGACATCGTTGAATGCTTCAAGCTCTTCCGGCGTCAGATAAATTCCCTTCGGTGGTCCATCGGGTGATTTATAGATTCTGCACATCGTGCCGAAGTTCGCCGTACCGACAGCCGGATCATTCTCTTTGTCATTGTCAACGATAGAATTGGGGTTACATTCAAATACACCATGCAGATCGTCTTGGGCACTCTTCTCTGGGAACCACCAATCATGTTCGCAGTGGACGATGCGCGGGTCGATACCTTGTGTAACCTTTGTCACCTGTTTGATAAAGCCCATCTTGGTTTCGATGCAGACCCAATCACCGTCCGCAATAGCGTTCTCCTCAGCAGTCTTCGGGTTGATTTCCACGATGGGGAAAGGATGTATGCTGCGTAAATAGGACGATTCGCGATACTCGCTATGGAAAAACTGATGATTTCGGCCTCCGGTCAAAAGGATATAGGGATACTCAGCTGTCAGCTCCGGATCACTGATCGGTGTCTGCGGTTGTTCGCGATAGAAAGGCAATGGTCCCCAGCCGAACTTGGCAAGCTCCTCTGAATAGATATTGACCTTACCTGTTTTCGTCTCGAATCCGGCTTTTTTGTCCTTACGCAGAAGACCCTTCTTGTGCTTCTCATACACCATCGGCTCGACTATGTGACCGACTTCACGGAACTCGTCAAACGTCATTCCGCAAGCCTTGAGAGAGAAGTTGAACCATTCGTATTTGTCTTTCCAACCGATATCCATGCCAAGACGGCTGGCGAGTTCGAACAGCACGTCTATTTCGTCGCGGCATTCTCCTTGAGGCTCTGTGAAAGGCTGGCGGATCGACGCAGTCTGATTAGAAGGCCAGCTGTGACCCGACTGGGCATACTCGATGCGGTCGACTTCGTTCTGGTGTGCGGCCGGAAGTATGATATCTGCCAGTTCGCCTGATGCTGACATGAACTGGTTGACGTTCACGGCGAAGTCAACGTTCATCAGACCCTCCGCAATCTCGTGGCTGTCAGCTGCTCCGATGATAGGCTCGCAATTGGCTCCCCAATAGATACGCGGCATGAAGGGCTGTCCTGTTGTCAAAGCTTTCGTTGCCGATGAGTACGTGCCGCCGAGGTTACCGTAGATCTTCGATGTACCCGGGCAAAGACTGTAGTCGTCGATATTCTGCGCGGTTTTGATACGAACCTCGCTCTGCGGTTTCGCGGCATCGAAGACTGCGGGCGCTTTGAACTTGTTCATCGGTTTGACGCTGTTACCACCGGGAATCTCATAGTTCCCGGCCAGGGCCATCATGATAGTGAAGATATGCGACATACCACTGCTGTTGTCGTTGAAGTCGGTCTTCTGACCGCGGGAGAAACAACTTCCCGGACTGCTGCTCACATAGAGCTCGATAGCCTCGGCAACCTGCTCCTTAGTCAACCAAGTGGTCTCTGCGGTCTTCTCCACAGTCCATTCCGACACCTGCTCGGAGAGCATCTGCAACGTGGTTTTCCGTTGCTTGCCGCCGGCTTCATAGAAACCGAACAGAGCAGGTTGCGGGCTCTCAACGCTCCACTTAAGCTCCTTGGTATCCCAGAACTGAAGCGCAGAAGTAACCTCATCCCATACTACGAGCTTGTCTTTCGAACCACCTTCGACAAAGTCCGCCTCGCGCAACAGCATACCGGTATCCTCGTTCACCAGCATCGGTGCCGTTGTCCACTGCGCGCTGAAGATCTTGTCGAAACGCTTGGACGACAGCATCTCGTTCACGATGGCCAGCGCCAAGGCCATATCGCTGTTTGGACGCAGGGGAACCCAGAGATCGGATTTCGCTGCAGCGGCCGTGTGACGCGGGTCGATAACCATCAACTTCGCTCCACGCTCTTGGGCTTCCTTGAGATAGAGCCAGTCATAGTAGCCCCAGGAGAACAAACCTCTCGCCCACCAGACGATGAGCTTTGTTTCGCTAGGATCCCATCCGGTGAACTGGCAGGGATTCCCGATGGTTGTCTTTTGTACGAAGTCACCTGCGATCTTGCAGATGTTACCCACGCCAAAACCACCGACGCTGCCCATATCATAGAAAACCTTCTGCATGACCATCAAGATGAGCTGATCACGTCCGGTGCCGTTATTGAAGAGAATGGTATTAGGACCATACTGCTCGATAGCCTCTTTGAACTTGGGGATTATGATGTCCCATGCTTCATCCCAAGTAATGCGTTGCCACTTACCCTCACCACGGGCTCCTACGCGCTTCATAGGATAACGCACGCGCAACGGACTGTTCATAAGCTGAGGAATAGCGAAGGCTCGGCTGCAGACCGTCCCTTCCGAATAGGTGCCGGGACGACCTTCAACGCGGATGAGCCGACCGTTCCTGACATAACCATTGATACTGCAACGTCCGTAGCAATTCCGACAAGCACTCATGATGACTTTCGTGTCACCTTCAGTCTCCCCTTCGGCTGCATGTGCGTTAAGCGGATTCCACAGGTCACGGTAGGATGCTCCCGCGCCAACAAGTGCGCCTGTTCCTTGTTGCCCCGGCGTTCTCCCAGACGCTGGTCAACAGATGCAAGTGGCTCGACCTTCCGAT
>JAAXUU010000223.1 GCA_013335845.1 Actinomycetota bacterium | reverse complement strand
GCTCTTCCGATCTGAACATCGCCACATATGAACAGACGAGTACGGCGAACCCTGACCACTTCGAGATCCGCCACTTCTTGACCAATCGTACGACCAAATAGACGAGCAAGCCGATATACGCACAAAAGACCGCCAGCCCGTAGGTCACAGGCACTTCGAGCCACCAATTGTGCGGGTTGAGCAGCCCTGATTGTGAGGGATTCATCTCAAAATAGCGGATGACCTGACCGGGGCCGAATCCAAGACCGTATGAATCAGGGAGACTCTTAACCATATCGATATACATATGGATACGGTTCCAAAGAGACCCATCTCCGGCAGAGTAGTTTGCGAGGTGCTGCCCGAATTCACTCAAAGGATCGACAGCCCCCCTTCCCGCGTCGCCGAAATACCGCTTCACAATCCATTGGGTGGCTTTCATGAACCAGCTCGAAAGGAATTCTGACGTGAAGAACACGCCGGCGAAACAGATGATATTCTTCTTCCAGCCGAACCCTGAGAATAGCAGCCATACCAAAGCGGCGGCAAGTATGCCCAAGGTCACCAATGTAGCCCCGACACCTGAGACGACGATCAGGGTGACGAGGAAGAGTACCGTTGCGAAAATCTTCGTCTTCTTGGTCTCCTCTGTTCGAGGAAGACAGATTGCGGCGATAACAGCCATGAGAGCGCAATAATCATTGGGGTTGTAGCAAATCCCCGTACATACATACCATCGTGGGTCCGCCCCCATCGAGTAGAGGATCGAATCACTGTTGAGAAAGATGGGATCCTCGAACTGCGAGAAAAACGGATGTATATCCGTGAGTATCTCGAAAAAAGCGAAGGCCACCAGCCCCGCAAGCATGATCCGAAACACCATGATCGCAAACGAAAACGCTTCCTTCGTGCGGAGTAATTCCCAAGCACAGTAGCCCGCCATGAGAATGAACGCGTAGGAAAGTATCTTGAAAAAAGCGACACCCGTACCGATTTCGGGGATTATGATCGTCTGAAAAATGATCCAGATGACCCAGAACACCATGAGCAGACAGAAGTAGACGAAAACCTTGGAGATGCGCAGTTCGCTTATCCGCTTTTCCCGAACACGGCAGGCTAAAAGATAGAGCGTGATAAGGGGAACGATCACTCGCATGGGAGTAAAAGCCACACCTAGGAATTCAAGCGAGTTAAAAGCTGTATTTTCACCCAAAACGAGCGCTATGACGAGTAGTGCGATAAGTGCTCTGCGCTTATTCGAAAGCACTTGAGACATATAACCTCCGAGAACGAGTAATCAACTTTATATAGTATAGTGATTGCTTCTACCTTGTTCTTGCAGTTTATGTGATTTCTGCTTCATTTGCTCCTAAACGACTGCAATTCAAAGAAGAATGGTATCCTGATTTAGCTTTCCGGTCCCGATGAAATGAGTTCGAAAGGTTACCACCACGTGCAAGAAAAAACCCAAGCGAGCCCTTTGAAAGCGTTTCTGCATGGAGCGCTTATCCTCACCGTATCGAATATCGTACTCAAAGCTATCAACTTCTTCCTCCTACCTCTCTACACTGCATATCTCACACCGGAGCAACTTGGAATAAACGATACTATCGTGAATTTCACGTCTCTCATCTTCACCGTACTCGTACTCGCCTTCGACTCGGCATACAGCGCGTTCTATTATGACGAGGACACTCAGGAACACCGCGACAAGGTCTTCAATACCATTTGGTTCAGCTTTCTCTGCTCGAGCGTCGTGGCGCTTATCCTCGTCCTATTCTCCGAGAATATCTCGCTGGTCCTGTTTCAGACACCCGATTATGCGTGGGCCATGCGCTTCGCACTCGTCGGCGTGATCTTGAATCTCTGGTACCTACCGTTCGCCCTCGATTGCCGCATCCAGAACAAAATGGGTATCTTCGCGATCGTGAGTGTTTCAGGGTCGATCGCGATGATTCTTCTGAATGTCCTTTTCGTGGTGTTTCTCGGCTTGGGTTTCTACGCCCTCATCTGCAGTCTCCTCCTGTCGAACCTGCTTCAGGTCATCCTCTATTCCCTCTTATGCAAGAAGAGGATAGCACCGCGTTTTTTCGATAAGGTCCTTCTTAGATCCATGCTCAAATACTCCATCCCCCTGCTTCCGTCGGTCCTCGCCTATTGGGTCGTCAGCCTTTCGAGTACGTATATAATCCTGATGTATTTTTCCACGGCCGAGGTGGGCATCTACGGAATCGCAAGCCGCTGTGTCGGCGTCGTCAACATGGTAACCAGTGCATTCTATATGTCTTATACCGCTTATGCTTTCCAGAGTGCACGCGAAGAAGGAGCTCCCGAGAAGTTCAGAGCGGTCCTCAATGTATTTTTCCTTATGATCTCCGCACTGGTGTTCTCGGGTTCAATATTCGGTAAGGAGATCATCGTATTGATGGCAGACCCGAACTATCTCGCTTCGTATACGTTATTGCCGGGATTGATGTTCGGCCAACTCGCATATGGCGTGGCAACCGTGGTCGGGTACGGGATTTCAATCTGCAAGAAATCGATTTTCAACACGATCGCCGTGCTGTGTTCCGCTGTCGTGAGCATCGGACTCAACTTCGCTTTGATACCGAGCTTGGGCGCTTACGGTGCATCCTTGACCGCGTGCGTGAGTTACTGCGTTATGGCTGTCCTGCTGTACATCTTCTCGGAGCGACTCTACCCATGTGGATATCAGATCGTGCGCATAGGTATCTGCTTCGCGATTCTCTTTCTCGCATCCCTGCTTATGCTCGACTGTTCATTCTTGATCAAGTTGGGAGTATGGATAGCAGGGCTCGCATTGCTCGCCGTGGTGTTCAGAGAGTCTCTGAAAGAGGCTGCATACGCCATCCGCAGGATGCTTCCCCGGGCTGGGTGATCTCGAGTTCCGGGTGGTTCCAGATTTATAAGCTGGGTCGCTCATGCGATAGAAGATGGATCAGATACCCGAGGAACATCCAGAAGATCACCGAGCCGACGGTGTTGATGTAAAGGACCTCCGTATAGAACAACATGGAGGTCGCCGGAACGAGAAGCGAACAGAATAACACTGTCGCATACGCGTAAAGACCCTTTTCAAGTTGGCCGATGCGCCTGAATATGTAGACCAAGATGCCGAGCACCAAGCTGACGAATAGCACGAAACCGATTATCCCCTGCGAAGCCAACACATCGACGAACGTATTATGCAAAGTGGTATACCATGCCTTGCAGATATAGGTGTCGGGCGTAGTGTCGAAAGCGGCCTCCAATAGATGGGCGCGCGCTACTACGACCCGCTGCTGGGCCGCTTCATGGCGATCGATCCGGCGCCGTGGAACGAGGGGAACCTGCACTCGTTCAACCGGTACGCGTTTGCCAACAAAAAACCGGCGCGGTTCACGGATCCGGATGGTCGGGCGCCGACGCCGATCGATGGATTGTTCCTTCTGTACGACGCGGGCAAACTCGTC
>JAAXUU010000222.1 GCA_013335845.1 Actinomycetota bacterium | reverse complement strand
TGGGCTGGCTCGGGTGGTGCCCAGTCGGACCGGAAGGGGGCACGCCATTGTTCCGGCTCACTGATCCCTGGACGACTGGCGGTCCGACATTGGGAATCACAAACGTGTTCCAATCATTGCCGTTACGGTAACCGACTGCAAGACGTGCATGGTAGCCAAGGGCCTGCAGAGATCTGGTCAGGTTCAACGCGACCCGTTCAGCGCCGCCACCGACATCCGTGGTTGATACCTGCAATATGTTACACGGGCCGACCATACTCCCTCAGATCATTTGTCGCAAACAGCGGCGTTCAAGCTAACATCGTTATAGTCGTCCACCATTTTCAGTGCCCTGAATGCATAAGCCTGAAAATCGCTATCGCTCATCGTGGAGGTGTAATTGTTATAGGGATACCACATGTCGCTTTTCATGAATTCATCACCCAGTTTGCCGGATTCACGCAGATTACGGTGGAGTTCAGTGCCGGGATAGGGGCAGAAGAGGCTCAAGTCGACATAGGTCGGCTTCATTTCCTCAATCAGGCTCATGGTCTCGTCCATCTCCGCTCGCGTCTCGGTTGGGAAACCGATAATCAGAAATATCCGCCAGGGAATGCCCGCTCTTTGGAGAATCGGCACTTTCTCAAAGATCATTGCACGCGTGATGTCTTTTCGAATGAATGTGAGGAGACGGTTGCTGCCGGATTCGATGCCAATCTGTATCTCCCGGCAACCGGCAGACTTCATCGTGCGAAGCAGCTCCTCATCAATGGTATTGATGCGGCTCAGACAGAGCCAGGTGAAATCCAGTTTGCGCTTGGCGATCTCATCGCAGAACGCGATAACACGCCTCCGGTCTGCGGTGAAGAGGTCATCCCACAAGGTGAAGTTCGTCTGGTTGCACTCGCGATACAAATACTCCAGCTCATCGACGATATTGACAATGCTGCGAAACCGTGGTTTTCTGGATCCCCAGGCCACATAGGCGCAGCAGAAGGTGCATTGATACGGGCAACCACGTGAAGTGAGTACATCCCTATACCCTCTGACATATCGTGTTCTGCCCCGCCGGTCGATCATGAACACGGCGTTACGATCCGGAAAGGGCAGAGCATCCAGGTTCTGGATGAGGGGGCGTTGCCCGTTTTTGACAAGTGAACCGCCGGGCGCGCGATATCCTATACCGAGAATCGATCCGCGCCGTTGGCCCAGGGTACCGGAAAGGATTGCCTGGGCAAGTTCGCAGATTGTTTCCTCCCCCTCGCCGAAGACAAGCAGATCAATAGCATCATTGCGCAACAAATATTCAGAGCAGGTAATGGCGGAAGGGCCGCCGACAATGACAGGCGTATCCGGCAGTATCTGTTTTACCATTCTCGCCAACATGAATGTGGAGGGGATATCAACAACTTTCGACGATATACCGATTATCTTCGGGCGAATCCTCTTGAGCGCTGAGCGCACCTCGCGCCAGATTGTGTGCTCATGGTCCGGCACATTTTCATGGTATGTGGGCCAACTTCGGGCAAAATCAACATTGAAGGTATTGCGCCGATGTCGCCGAAGGAGACGGGCCGTTACAAGATCGCTCAAACGTGCTCCCAGGCTCTCGAAGGGAGACCTTTCATAAACGTCGGCATTATATATCTCGGCAGTGATTCCCCGTTGTCGCAGAGATGAAACCATATATCCCAGTCCCAGCGGATAATAATCGCTGCTTTTGGCGATGAACTTCAAGACTGGCGGGATTACGAATAAGACATCGACCTGTGTCATAAGAGAGCCTGTCAAACAATGGGAGCTGAATAAACCTATTGCATGCAGAGATGAGCCTGATGGCGAACTCCCCCGGCCTGAATTCTTGACCCTGCCCACATAGAGGATACGGTTAACTTCAGTCTGTTCATTGAGGATCAGATCAAAATACTCCAAGAAGGCTTTGTGAAACCATTCAAGACTATACCAGTCCGGAAGCGCCGGAGCGCTCGTTCCGTTCCAGAGACCAAGAGGCATGAATTCTATCAAGGCATAGTGATGCGAGTATCCGGCAATTATTCGCATAACATCCTGTATCGACAACATCTGGGAAAGAGTAAGATGATGTGTGATCGCCAAAGCCGTCACAAGATCGGCCCGGAAACGCTCCGTCGGTGGCACGGTGAAGAAATTGATCTTTGGTATCTTGACGTTAATCACTGCAGGTTGCAGTGTCTTCCCTTCCGGTACCACAAAGGCTTCGTGACAACGCGTATAGAGCCGATTGATTGCGTTATTGTCTGAATCAGTACAAACGACCTTGGAAACCTGGGTGTGATTCAAGAGCAATAAACTCACCAGTCCCTGGTTTCCTCCCAGCTCAACAACGGACTCGCAACCAAGGGAGCGGACAATTTCAATAATTCGCTCGAAACGTGGGGTGGTTTTTAAGGTGTTCTGTTCAAAATGCTCATCATGATAATCATGCCAGGCACTAGTCGGTTGTGGTGTTGCGAACCGTTTGATTTTCTGCTTAATCAGATAGCTGTTTTTGACAAGCGATTCTGCTGGTAAACGACTTGCAAGGCCGGCAAGCATTTCGTATTTGTTTCTCCGCAAAACATTCGCCGCACGATTCATTACTCTTTCATACACAAAAGAAGTACGATCCTGCCAGCGAGCACTAACTTTCCTTAACACGGGAAGGCGGTAAAGCAACCAGCTCGTTTGAGACATCATGTCATGCTCACTACTGATGATTCTCTGAGCCATAAAGTAATCGCCGGTACTCCAAATAAACAAGGGATACCAGTAACTTCCCAGAAATTCCGCAACCGGAAACGCATCATCCCCGGCGTTTGCCTTGACAAAGCTGCCCAAATCTACATACAGGGGGCGTGATCGAGCAAAAAGGACATTGTACGGATGGCAGTCCTTCATCCTGAAGCCAAACCTGACAGCAATTTCACTCACTTCGAGAACAGCACATGCAGCATCACGAAACATGTCAAACGACCATTCATGAGGATAGGTCACGAACGGTACCAGATCGTGTTCGACTACCAGCGGAAAAATCTCAAGTGTGTAATCCGTGAGCCGTGAGTTGGGGAAAAGGCCACGCTGAATCAGCTCATCGACCAATCCCGAAGTGAACATCTCGCGAACTATGTGAACTGCTCTTGGGTAAATTCCGCGATAGATTCCACTGCGCCAGTGAAAGACACGGCCGATATCATCGACGATGGAAAGTTTTGAGTACCTAATTTCCTTCTCACGCAACCTCATACCATCTTTTTCTCAACTTTCCATTCATGATCAATAAGACCCATTGTCCAATCGCGTGTAGGTATGCGGCCTGTACCGTCATAATCAACTGGTTCTATGAAAACTTCTGTTGCATTTTGGACATAGTCTGCCATGTCGCCCCTGTTGAATATAGCAATATTAAGAGTGATCTTACCTGGTGTAAGTCGCAATGCTGACGTAGTGCAACTCACTACAC
>JAAXUU010000034.1 GCA_013335845.1 Actinomycetota bacterium | reverse complement strand
AGAGGGAGGTTGTCTGTGACAGAAAACGTCACACAGAAAAAGTTTTTCGGGCTCACCGCAGATCGGTGGGCAGCGGTTCTGCTTCTTGTCGGCATCATTTTGACAAGCGCTGATTTCCTGCTTACGTTCTTGCATGCTCCCTTGGTCATCGGGGCGGGTGTGGGAGAGACCCGCATAATCGGGGGGGTCGCCGTAAGTAATAAACTTCTTCTGTCACAAAAGATATTCTATTTCCACGTGCCGGTCGCGATCGCGTCCTTCGTCACTTTGTTCTTCACGGCATATTACGGCGTGCGTTTCCTGATGAAAAGGGAGAAGCACTTCGATACGCGCGCCCGTGTCGCAACCGAGGTCGCTTTGGTGTTCATCGTCATGACCATGGTTTCTGGAGATCTATGGACGCGATTCGAGTGGGGTGTCTGGTGGGTTTGGGAACCGCGTCTCACCACGTATTTCGTGCTCATGCTTTTGGTCATCGCTTACTTTATTCTTCGGGCAGCCATCGATGACGAAGAACGGAAGGCGACCTATGCCAGTGCGTTCGGGATCATCGCATTCATCGACGCACCCATCTGCTTCATGATCACGCGGCTCGTCCCTTCGAGTGTGCACCCGGTCGTGTTCCGTACCGATTCGGGTTTGAGCCCCGATATGCTCGCTCCCTTCCTTCTCGGTTTGTTCGGCATGCTCATGGTTTCCTTCGCCGTATATCGTCTACGTCTACGCCAGGAGTTCATGACACAGAAAATCGCCGCGCTTAAAGAAGCGCTTGAGGAAGAATAGACTGCTACTCTAGAGGAGAATGATAGTAATTATGGATCCGATTCTTAGCGAGATTTACAGTACCGTTCTGGGCGCAGCGTCCTACGTGATAGGCGCCTATCTACTTATCTGGCTCATCTTGTTGTCCTATATCCTAGTCATCACGTTCAGGATAAAAAAGGTCGAACAAGAACTGGATGTTCTCGAAGAGACGATCGCATACCGCAAAGCAGATAAATAGGCTCAGGTTCTGCGCGTCTTCTTTCAGGATAAACTCGATCGACCTTTAATGGTTTCAACCTTGTGGCGGTGATTGCTGTGAATGTATGTGTGACCGGAGGATCGAGCGGCATTGGATTCGCGATAGCGAGTGAATATGTGCGTCGGGGTAGTGACGTGGCGATCATCGCGCGCACTCCGGCAAAGCTCGAGCAAGCTGTCGAGAAACTCCGCGCGTTGCGAACGGGGGATACCCATGTCCTAGGTGCCAACGCGAACCTTACGAGCGAGAGCGAGACGCGCGCCGCATTCGAAGAGCTCTTCTCTCAGGGCTTCGAGCCCGATCTTCTCATCAACTCAGCAGGTGTTATCATTCCCGGAGAGTTCTGCACCATGAGAAGCGAGGACTTCGACAAGAACATCGATTGCGGATTCTGGAGTGTCATCAACCCCTGCCGTGTCATGGCACCTCGCATGAAGGAACGCAAGAGAGGTCATATCGTGAATGTGTCGAGTGTAGCCGGATATCTGGGAATCTACGGGTACACAGGGTATTCTGCTGCGAAATTCGGCATCATGGGTTTCACCGAGGCTCTACGTTTCGAGCTGAAGCCGTATGACGTGCATGTTTCGGTCGTCTGCCCTCCCGATACCGAGACGCCCGCGCTCGAATACGAGAAGACCCTTCGACCGCCCGAGACGGATGCAGCTGCGGGGACCATCAAGGCTCTTCCGCCGGAGGTGGTAGGCGCACGCGTTGTGCGCGATATCGAAAAGAAGAGGTTCTATATAATCCCTGACTTTCAAAGTAAATTCTATTTCTATCTCAAGGGTATTTGGCCGGGAATCTTTTTCAGAGTTGTAGACTCCGCGGTAGCCTCTGTGCGTAAAGCACAGTAGCGCGCCTGCCGTCAGAAATACACCGTTTCCGTCCGGTTGCCGCAAATTAACCGATGATGCTATTGCGTTGGTCGAAAATCAAAGTATCGCTGCGGCGAGTAAGCTAGTATTTCCCTTGCAAATTGAACCGATAGTAGTTATACGAACTGATTGGGGAAATCCATGAGCAACGATATTGTAAGTTTCAGCACACCTGCACAGGTATGCGATGCAACGATCGCGTCGAATATTGCAAAATCCAAACTTCCGTTGATGAAGATGATAATCCTCGCCATGTTGGCGGGAGCGTTCATCGCACTCGGGGCATCTGCCTCCAGTGTAGCTATCCACGACATCTCGAATGTCGGTATCGCACGTCTGATCGCCGGTGTCATCTTCCCTGCCGGACTCATGATGATCGTCATGGCGGGTGGCGAACTTTTCACGGGTAACAGTCTTATGGTCCAAGCTCTTCTCTCTCACGAGATCGGTCTGGTCGCTTTGCTTCGCAACTGGGTTGTGGTGTATATCGGCAACCTGATCGGTTCGCTCATCATAGTCGGTATCGTATATCTTTCAGGAGAGCTGAACTATACTGCCGGAGCACTTGGTGCGCTTACCATCAAAATCGCAGTTGGGAAAGTGGGATTACCGTTCTTCACCGCATTCTGCTCGGCTATCCTCTGTAATGTCCTGGTATGCATCGCCGTTCTTATGGCCACAGCTGCGAAAGACGTAGCCGGCAAGATTTTGGCGATTCTCTTCCCGATCATGGCGTTCGTTCTTTCCGGTTTCGAGCACTGTGTCGCAAACATGTACTACATTCCTGCGGGAATGCTCGCAGCGCTTAATCCCACGTATGCGGCTAAGGCGACCGAACTGTACGGCATCGGCGCAGAAAAGCTGGCGACGCTCGACCTCTCCGGTTTATTCGCCAACCTGGTGCCTGTAACTCTCGGCAACATCGTCGGCGGCTTGCTCATCGGCACTGCTATGTACGCGATTCACAAGAGCAAGACCTGCAACCCGAGCATAGGTTAATCGAGCAGTACACGCGCGTCTTGTTCGACAATCTCGCATGCGCTCTGCGGGCATATGTCAACGCATAGACCGCACCCGATACAATATATAGCATCTACCTCCAGTCTGCCCTCCCGAAGCGTTCGCGCGCCGGTGGGGCAGACTGCTATACAGTCCCTGCAAAGCGTGCAAGTAGTACGTGTGGATGACACTACGATACGCACATTCTCGGCAAGATCGGGATGTGCGCTGATAGCGTCGAGCATCATGCGGCGATTCTCGGTGAGGAATTTCGAAGGCGTGCCCCTTCTGATCGTTCCCGCGGTTTTGTCAGGAGCATCGCATGGAGAATCGATGCCTTTCTCTGCGGAAGCTCGCTGCGCGCTTCCCAAAGCGCTCCTCATCCGTGAGCGCTGCACCAAGAATCGATCGACGACATCGGGCATCGAGCTGCTACGGGACGAATTGCGCGCTGTTTTCGCGATGTTTGTGAAGAACGTGCGACGATCCACACCCGTATCAGGCGCGAGAACCATGAAATCGAGCTCTTCTTTTTCGCCGATGAGACCAACGGTCGATTGTGCCCAATCTTCAGCGGTGGAAATCGCATTCACCATACATTCTTCACCTTGAGCACGATCGCATTCTTCGCACAGGCCGACTGGGAGGTATACCTCGATATTGGGATAGTCCGCAATGCAGGAAAACCAGAGTTCGGCCGGAAGCATGCCCAAACAGGGGACCTCGACGATCGAGTTCGAAAGCCCATCCGTATCCGAACGGGCGCATGTGACGTAGGCGATGTCGAATAAGCGCGCCGCCTTATCGATACGCAGTTTTATTTCCGGTAATGGGGTGGACGAGCTCGCTATTGCCCCTATCGTACAGACGCCGCAGCACAGCTCGCACCGTATACAGGCATCTTTATCGATGACAGCGGCTCTGTTGCCAAAGTCATCGCCGAAGACGATGGCGTTCGTGGGGCAGACGTCACTGCAAAGTGTACAGTGTGCCGACGGACTCTTGTCCCGCAAACACAGGGTACGTAAAACGACCGGTGCGGTTGAGAGGACCTTCTCGGAGATGGGTTCGGTATAGTCTTGTGAGTCGTCGGACGATTCCGATTGTATCCTCATGCAGTTTCCTTGTAACTTCGTCGATTTCAGGCTAGCGCGAGTATACTCGACAACGCATCCGCTTCATTTCAAGAAAGGGTATTCTTGTTGGAGAACACACCAAACTCACAGGCATTCTATGAATTCGTCACCACGATCGCGACGTTACGCAGCCCCGACGGTTGTCCTTGGGACCGAGAGCAGACGCATAGCTCGATTGCGAAGAACATGATAGAAGAGGCTTTCGAGGCAGTCGAGGCGATTGAAGATGGTGATGTCGATCATATGAGGGAAGAACTGGGAGACGTTCTCTTGCAAGTGGTACTGCAAGCGCAGATCGCTTCCGATGCCGGTGAGTTCTCCATCGATGACGTCGTTGCCGACGTGAATGCCAAGATGGTTCGCCGCCACCCCCATGTTTTCGGAACGCAGATGGCGTTCGAAGCCGCGGGGCTCGATCCTGAGTCTATCGATTCAGCGGAAGACGTAGTCGTGTTGTGGGATCGGATCAAGCTTCATGAGCGCAAACTCAAGGAGGATGCACTCCGTGCCCGTAGACTGACGAGCGGTTTGTCGGTCGACATGCCGCAAGGGCTTTTGGATGGTATTCCGCGACAACAGCCTGCCCTGATGCAGGCTCAGGAGATTTCCAAGAAGGCTGTCCGTGCCGGATTCGAATGGGATACCGAAGCTGATGTATGGAGCCAGGTCTTCGAGGAGATAGAGGAGTTCCGTGAGTGCGAACCCGGTAGTGCCGAGGCGACACTCGAGTTCGGAGACGTGCTTTTCACTCTCGTGAATGTCGCTCGCAAGCAAGGTATCGACGCAGAGACGGCATTGCGCCTCACGTGTGAGAAATTCAGGACGCGCTGGGGTATGATGGAGGGTAGCGCTTACGAAACCGGTAGGGAAATTTCTGCGCTTTCGCTTGAAGAGCAAGAATGTCTATGGCAGCAAGCCAAAGAAAAGGAGAAAGACAGATGAGTATCATTGTTGATGTGTATGCACGCGAAATACTTGACTCTCGCGGCAATCCGACGGTAGAGGTCGAAGTAGCGTTGGATGACGGCTCGTTCGGTCGTGCCGCTGTTCCTTCGGGTGCTTCCACCGGTGCTTTCGAAGCTGTAGAGCTACGTGACGGGGACTGCTCCCGTTATCTCGGTAAAGGCGTGCAGGCGGCTGTCGATTACGTCAACGAAGAAATCGCCGACGCGATCATCGGTATGGATGCAACGGACCAACGACTGATCGACTCCGAGCTTATAGAGCTCGATGGCACTCCCAACAAGTCGAAATTCGGTGCCAATGCCATCTTGGGCGTTTCTCTGGCAACGGCTCATGCCGCAAGCGAAAGCACCGAGCTCACCCTTTACAGTTATATCGGCGGCGCGAACGCCCATCTGCTTCCGACTCCTATGATGAACATTCTGAACGGTGGCGTCCATGCTGATAACAGCGTCGACTTCCAAGAATTCATGATCATGCCCGTCGGTGCCGGCTCCTTCGCGGAGGCTGTCCGCTGGTGTGCGGAGATCTACCATACACTCAAGAAGGTCCTCCATGATGAAGGTCTTGGCGGTGGCGTCGGCGACGAAGGTGGCTTCGCTCCCAACCTCGACACCAACGAGGCACCTCTCGCCTATATTACCAAAGCGTGCCAGCAGGCCGGTTACACTCCCGGCGAGCAGATCCTGTTCGCAATGGATCCCGCTTCAACCGAGTTCTATGATTCAAAGCGTGGCATGTACGTCCTCAAGGGCGAAGGCCGCGAACTCACCAGTGAGCAGATGGTGGATTACTGGGAGGCCCTTGTCGACAAGTACCCCATTATCTCCATCGAAGATGGCATGGCCGAGGAAGATTGGGACGGTTGGAAGCTTTTGACCGATCGCATCGGCAAGCGCGTACAACTTGTGGGAGACGACCTTTTCGTCACGAATACAGAGCGTTTGAAAAAGGGCATCGAACTCGGTGTTGCGAACTCGATTCTCATCAAGGTCAATCAGATCGGCTCTCTCACAGAGACCCTCGATGCGATTGAAACCGCGAAGCGCGCCGGTTATACCTGTGTCATCTCGCACCGCTCCGGTGAGACGGAAGATACTACCATCGCCGATTTGGCGGTCGCTACGAATGCTGGCCAGATAAAGACAGGTGCTCCCTGCAGGAGTGACCGTGTCGCGAAATACAACCAGTTGATCCGCATCGAGGAAGAGCTCGGCTCATCCAGCATATATGCCGGCAAAGACGCATTTTATAATCTATAGTTTCAATCGGTATCCTCATCCGTCCGGCCCTAACCGAGCCGGGCGGATGAGATATTTGATTGTGGTACCATCAGCTTTTACCTGTTGCACTTCTGTAAGGATGAAACATGGAAAACAATGAATTGGAAGCAGCTATTCTCGATCTGCTGGCGGATATCGCCGCGGATGATGTCGTCTATGATGAACGCGATATCGACTTATTCGAAGCGGGATTACTTGATTCCATGGCTGCTATCGAATTGTTGATCGCACTAGAGTGTACTTTTTCGGTCATAATCGCTCCGACTGAAGTCGAGCGTGAGGAAATGAACACAGTGAACAAGATAATCGCGCAAGTCAAAGCTCGTATGTAATCGAAAGTACTGAGAAATGAGAACGTGCATGAATACTATGCCTTCGGGTAGCTTCTTATCCTGCGTCCACTACCAAGCGGTATCGAATTCCGACTCCCTAGCCATGGTTTCCGATGAGCAGTCCCTTACCTATGGGCAGCTGTGGCGCGAATCGGACTCTTTGGCCGCTTACATTCTCGATCATTCCTGTGATAATACCGCTCCCATTGCGGTATATGGACATAAATCCCCCTTGATGCTTGTTTGTTTTCTTGCTGCTGTTAAGAGTGGTCACCCGTATGTGCCGATCGATGCCTCGGTACCTGACTCGCGTGTATTGGATATTCTTTCGCAAACTAAAGGGGATGTGTTCGCGGTGTCAGATTTCGAGCACCCTTCGGCGATCACGAATGAAAGGATTCGAGAAGCGCTCAAGGAATATGACGGGCGCTCAGCATCACAGAAGTACTGGGTTTCCGATGACGACATCTTCTATATTCTCTTCACTTCGGGAAGCACCGGGTCACCAAAAGGGGTGAAGGTAACAGAGAGGTGCGTGAGCAGGTTTTTCCCGTGGGCACTGAGTCTTGGAAATACCGATAAGACAGGACAAACCTTCATCAACCAAGCACCGTTTTCTTTCGATCTATCGGTATATGAGCTTTGCATGTCATTGGCCTCCGGGGGAACACTCTTCTGTCTTACAAAAGAAAAACAGGAGAACTCAAGGCTATTGTTCGAAACTCTGGCGCAGTCCTGTGCAGAGGTTTGGGTATCCACTCCTTCGTTTGCGGATATGTGCTTGGCTGATATGAGTTTCTGCGAAAATCTGCTTCCCAATCTTGAAGTTTTTATCTTTTGCGGTGAAACACTCTTCCCATCGACAGCTCGAAAGTTGCGAGAGCGTTTTCCTGACGCCAAGGTCGTTAACACCTATGGTCCTACCGAGTCCACCGTCGCGGTAACCGAGATTGAAATAGATGCAAAATTAATCGACTCAGGCGAGCCTTTACCCGTCGGTTTTACAAAACCCGGCACTCGGATATTGATATGGGACAAAGACGGCAAGGAACTTGAGGGGGGCGAACAAGGCGAAATAGTGATCGCCGGGGATACCGTCAGTGCGGGGTACTACAATCGTGATGATTTATCGAACAAGGTGTTCGGTTATCTTGCCGATGGAACCCGGTATTACAAGACGGGTGACAAGGGCTATGTAGATGACGATGGATGTCTCCACTATATCGGCAGGCTCGATCTTCAAATCAAACTCAACGGCTACCGCATCGAACTCGGTGATATTGAAAAGAACATCCAAAAGCTTCCCTATGTCTCCTCTGTCGTTGCTTTACCTGCGTTCCGAAACGGAAAGATATCCCACATCGCCGCTATTGTTTGCCTCAACCGGGCAATCGCCGAAAGTGATTTCAAAACAGGTTTGCGAATCAAGGAGGATCTTAAGGAAACGCTCCCGCACTACATGATTCCCAGGAAGATCGTGATCAAAGAATCTTTACCTACAACCAATAACGGCAAAGTCGACCGGAAGGCTCTTCAGGAGGAACTGGGGTGAGCTTCTATTCCGATTTCGCGTTCTTCTTGTTACTTGTCGTGTCCATAATCCCTGCTGCGGTATTGGGTCTTCGCGGGAAGCGAATCGCCCGCTATGGATTGATCGTCTCATGTATCTTCTTGTTACTTCTCTTTTATAGAACCCCGATAGAATTCGGATATTTCGTTCTGTTCTTGCTTTTGGAAGTATCCCTGATCTTCTTCTTCCTCAAACAACGGACTGTGCGGAAAAACACCTATGTATTCTGGGCCTTCCTGTTCATTGCTCTCGTTCCACTGATTTCCTATAAGGTATTCGCTGTGTTCGATCAGAATTTCTTCGGGTTTTTGGGGATATCTTATATTACCTTCAAGGTCGTTCAAATAGTCATAGAGATTCAGGATGGCCTGATAAAAGAGATGACGCTGTTCGACTGCATCTATTTCCTAGTGTTCTTCCCTCCATTTACATCAGGTCCGATCGATAGAAGCAGACGGTTTATCGCGGATACGAAGAAGGACCTTTCCAAAGATGAATATGTCGGACTACTTTCTAAAGGTTTGCCTTATTTGCTTCTCGGCGCCGTGTATAAAATCGTTCTCAGTGGGATTTTCTATACATATTTCACTCCACTTATGGACGTTATGCATGGGTTTTCAGGTCTTACTTTCCCGGGGATATTGGGTGCCCTATGGAGTTCCTACATTAGTGCGTTCGCCTATGGTTTCTACTTATTCTTCGACTTTGCCGGTTACAGCTTGATGGCGATTGGTGCGAGCTACTGCTTTGGAATCGAAACCCCTAGGAATTTCAATGCTCCTTTCATAAGCACCGATATCAAAGAATTCTGGAATAGATGGCATATGACGCTATCGTATTGGCTGCGTGATTTCGTTTTCACGCGTGTTGTTATGATTGCTACGAAGAAGAAATGGTTCAAATCGCGCCTGACAACTGCTTGCTGCGGCTATATCATCAATATGACTGTTATGGGATTTTGGCATGGTATTACGTTCGACTTCATCCTTTACGGCATATATCACGGTATTTTATTGTCAGCGACCGATATCTATCAGAAGAAGTCGAAATTCTACAAGAAGCATAAGAATGAAAAAGTGTATTTGATATGCTCGTGGTTCATAACATTGAATCTCGTCATGCTCGGTTTTGCACTATTTTCTGGTCAACTTAGGTTATTCGTTTAGGAGGGAGGGACATGCGACGGCTAAAAGCGTTTCTTACTGCATTTGTTATCGCACTCCTGATTTGCGGCAGCGTGACTCTGTATCTTTCTAATCTGGAATCGAAGCGGGACTATCC
>JAAXUU010000221.1 GCA_013335845.1 Actinomycetota bacterium | reverse complement strand
GAAATCCACGGGGTCGGTTATCTCTTCGCCGTTGAATATCAAAGTGTAGGCCCGATTCTCATCGGATGTTCCTTCGATACGCAAGTTGATATCCTGACCTTCGATTTCCTCGAAGACCGCCTTCCGGACCACTCCATCCACGATCGCAGCTATCTTCTCACTGCCTTGCGTGCCGCTTGTCGATGCAGCCACGGATACCGCAGGTACGATGAAGTAACTTCCTCCCCTGTCCGTACTGAAGGTGAGTGTCCCTCCGATGACGACCACCGAACCCAGTTTCTCGATTCCCCCGGAAGGAGCGTCGAATCGATAGAGGACATAGTTGCCGTTCTCTTCGCCGACCTCGGTAGCGAGAGTGACGGTTGCGGGTAATGCCTCTGCTTGAGAGAAGCAAATCCAGTATGCATTCGGCAGGGTCGTCGTGATGTTCTCGGTCGGTACCTCACCGACTACAACGCTTGCGTGCATATCTGCAGGGACGGTTACATCCGTCCCTTGTATAGTAATAGTGTAGTGGAATCCTCTTTCGGTATTCGCACCATAGGAGTAGTTCACGTCGCGATTCATGATCGTCTCGAAAACCTGCTGCGGAATGATCCCCCGACCAAGATCCGTGATAATCGAGTATGCATCCAGAAGACTTTGTATGTTCGTGAGGTGAGCGCGGTCTGCTTCCGCTATTCCCTCATAGCGTGCCATCAGTCCGGTTACTACCGTGGCATCATCAAGAGTTATATTTTGAGGATCGATGAGATCCCAGATATCGGAATCCAAGGCGGATACCTTCTCCTCCAAGACTTCGATGGCAACCAACACCGAGGAAAGATTTGCAGTGAGTTCCGCTTTGCGTTCGAAATCGGAGAGCCTCCCGAGCCTTACAACGAGTTTGCTCACAGTCGTTTTGTCATCGATGCAAAGTGTGCCGGGCTCTAAACCGTCGATTGCAGCAACCACCGCTTCGCGCTCGACTGTTTCATCGAATTCCCGCTCGGTAGCGTCGGTCATATCGTAGAAAGCGGTTTTTCCGGTAACGGAGCGCCAATATGCGACCAAGGCGCACATCGCTTGGTCCGTAGCCATGACATCCACGCCACCTGTGGGGATATGTTTGAACGCCCCGGTTCCGGCGTCATAGCAGTCCATCAGAGCATCGAGTGCATCACGGCCGTTCTTTACGAAACGAGCATCATCGAGCGACACACCGATAGAGGTAAGTGCTACGATAACCTGGGCGTTGTTCTCGGAAGTGCCCCAACTACCTGTAGTCACGTTTTGCAAAGCGCTGAGTTTCTCGAGCCCCCGATCCACTGCAGCTTGTACATCGGGACGCGTACGATACGGAGCCAGCGCTTGGATCACCATCGAAGTGGTATCGACATCGGCGATCGATCCTGACAGAGTCCAACCGCCTCCGCTGATCTCTTTATCAAGGATATCTTGGATGAGCTTATCTCTCGTCGTGTGAATCGTGGTTGAATCCGCCGGAAGTGAAGGCACTGCATAATTCCGGGAATCGAGAGCTATAAGTGCAAAGATCGGACCATTGACACCCTGCCAAACAACTTTGTCGAAATCAGCAAGAGCCGGAAGGACTTCGTACCCGGAAATGTTGTTAGCATCCATCCCCAGCGAGGAGACGGCCAGCGCAACACGAGAATACTCCGTGTATTTGACAGTGCTCAACACACCGTCGGTGTCATCGAGAACACTGTTGAGGTTTGCCAGATAGGTTTGATAGAAATCATCTGCGTCGTAGCCATATCGCGCTAATGCAATGACCGTCCACTCACCACCCACACTTTCGACGCTCGGGTTGGTGATGGTTTGAACCTGCCATTCCGCAACATCATCGATGATGGCTTCGATTTCGCTTTGAGTTGGTAGCGCGGCCACGGGGACGACAGCTGCTTCAATCGGTGCCTCACTCTGCAAAACGGTAGCATCGATCAAGCTCGCAGAGTCGCCCGAACCAACGGAGTCTGCCGATACGCCTTCCGTAGCAACTCCCGCTGACAGCCCATCGATTTCCGTGTCGGCGAAAGCGGCCAAAGGGATCAATCCAAACGCCAGAACGACACTCACGACAAGTGCCGCCAGCTTCATCCTTTTATCCGTTTGAATCACCCCTTCCGTCTGCGTGCAATAAATATGGCAACCTCTCGGTTGCCATCAAAACCGTGAAAACCTCCCTCTGGAGATGGTTCCCCTCGGGTATTCTCGGTAGTTTGCGTAGTCCACGCAGCTTTTGCAACCAACAAAGCTACATGCGGCTATGGTAAGTCTCCTGGCTCGTGCGTTGGCCAAGTAAGACACCTTCCCACCTAACGGCAGTGGTCTCGTCTACTTGTAGCACTTACAGTTGTGGTCTGCAGCACCTGAATCTCACAGGTTTCCTTGTTATCACTGGTATGACCATAGTCGTACACTATTCAATTGGATCGAACCCCATAAACACATGATTCGAATTTAAAGCCCGTTAAGATTACCACATTTTTCTTCATCTTGCCCATGAAGTTGCTATGTGTTACTCTGCTCTCCATGATTGGAGGTTTTACCTTGGATCATACAATCGAATAAACACACGTCCATGGTCGCGCAAAGCGATAACAAGGAATCCGGTGCAAATCCGGAACTGCGACCACAACTGTAAATGCTGACGAACGAGTGACAACCACTGCCGCTAGGCGGGAAGGTGCTCAAGTAGGAAGAAGCATAAGCCAGGAGACTTACCATGGATGTTAGGCATTGATATTTTCGGGTTGTCGGAGAATAGAGCCATTGTTTGCAATGGATTATTTTCGACAGCCCAACGGGCTGTTTTTTTATTGTTCTGGAATCGGAAGGTGGTACAGGTGAGAAAGAATCGGAATGTATTCGCACTGCTGCTCGCGGCAGTCCTGGCATTCAGTATGGTGCCGGCATCAGCATTGGCAATCACCGGCGAGCCGGTAGGTCAGGTATATGTGACGATCGATTCGTCGCTTTCGTCCTCGAACCAATTCACGAACGCGGGCTGGGTCGACATCTACAGCGACGACAGTGCCATCACCATCATCCAGCGCTTCGCACAAAGCGAAGGCTTGACCTCGACGATAAGTGAGTACGCCTGGGGTGGGAGCTATATAAGCGAGATCGGTGGTTTAGTTGAATTCGCAGACGGTTCCGAGAGCGGATGGATGGGGCTGATCAACGACTGGTTCACTGCCGATGCATTCGCCGGTTACACCGTTGTAAACGATGGTATCACAGACGGGGATACACTCTCCATCCAGTACACCGTCTCAGGATATGGCGCCGACTTGGGTGGAACCTGGGCGAACAACGACAAGACGCTGGAAAACCTCTTTATCACCTTACCCGGTATGGAGCCTACTTCCCTAAGTTCGTTGTTTACCCCCACATTCGCATCCGGGACTTACGAATACTCTTTATACCTCCCCGCAGATGTAGACAGCGTGAATGTCAC